>CAYLVY010000067.1:14246-19846 GCA_964387205.1 uncultured Draconibacterium sp. | reverse complement strand
TCTTCAGAACGATCCGGAAGGTGGTTCCTTTGTTGAGGGTGGATGACCTGACGAAGATCTTGCCGGAATGGTAGTTTTCAACGATCCGTTTGGTCAGGGTGAGCCCCAGGCCCCAGCCACGCTTTTTACTGGTAAAACCTGGCCGGAATATCGTTTTAAACCTTGATTTTGGTATTCCTTTTCCGGTATCGGACACATCGATATGGATATGGTCCACATCTTCAGTGATCTCAATGCTGATATGGCCGCTGCCCTCCATGGCGTCCACGGCATTTTTACAAAGGTTTTCGATGACCCATTCAAAAAGATGAAGGCTAAGGGGAATGATGATAAAGGTAGTAGGATCGGGTTTGATGTCGAAGGTGATATTGGATGAGATCCGTGGCCGCATATAGGCGATGGTTTCATAGATCACCGCTACCACATTGGTCTTTTCCAGTTTTGCCGCCGATCCGATCTTTGAAAAACGCTCGGTAATGGTTTCCAGCCGGTGGACATCTTTTTCGATCTCGCGGATGGTCTCTTCATCCAGCCCTTTCAGTTTAAGCAATTCCAGCCAGGCCGACATGGACGAGAGGGGGGTTCCAAGCTGATGGGCAGTCTCCTTGGCCATCCCCACCCACACCTGGTTTTGCTCCGATTTTCGGGCTGTGCTGAAGAGAAGGTAAGCGATCAGCAGGAAAACGAAAATAACCCCCAGCTGAACGACCGGATAATATTTCAGCCGTGTCAGCAGGGCTGAATCCTGATAATAGATGTAATGAACCCCGGCGGTTGCAATATCGATCCGGATCGGGGTATTCTGGGAGGCCATGGAACGGAGCATTTGCTGCACCCAAAGGCTGTCGCCCAGTTTCTCTTCAGGAATGTTTCCGGCCTGATAAACTTTGGTGCCGGTGCTGTCGGTAATAATCACCGGCACTGAAGCAGAATTGATCACTACCTCGGAAAAAAAGGAGCGGATCAGGTTATCAAGTACCTGCTTGATCTGGGCAAAGATATTGGAGTCCTTATAATACAGGTACATTTTCTGATCGAGCCACGATACCACCACGGGGGGATAGGCTGAAAACTCTTCCAGCAGGTTTCCTTCCAGGAGGGTGCCGTTTTCCACTTCACAGTTTCGGGAATCTTTGATACGGCCTTTTTCATCGGTCATGACCACAGGGATGGTATTGTTTTCGCCGATGATGCTCAGGAAGAAGTTGAGGTCTTCATTGCTGGTGGCGCTGATGATCCGTCGTTGGGCTTCGGCAACGATTGAAACCCTTTTGCGTTCCTCGGTCTTGATCTGTTCAAAAAGATTATTGGTAAAATTGACCAGGTCGGCTTTTTGTTGTATGGCATCGGCCCAGATCTCGATATTCCGGCGTTCATCCTTCCGGATTTCATTCACCAGGAGGCTGGTGTAATACAGGGATCCGAAGATGATCAGGACGGCGATCAAAAACAGGATCAGTTTCCAGCGCTTTTTTTTAAGGTAAATATCCACCGATATCCGTTTGTTTCACCTTTAGAGTGCAATATTAACGGAAATCAGGGAATTATATTTTGAGCAGTTCAAAAACCTGCATCGCATCCCCCACCGGCGCAAAACAACTTTTTCCTTTACACACTATGATCTTCAGGGGTTCCCCTGGCAGCTTGCTGCCGCTCCAGACTACGCCCGACAGGGGATGACGGAAGAATTCCTTCCGTACTTCGGAAGGGTCGTGACCTGAAATGGCGATATGGATAAGCCGGTTCCCGCTTCTAAGCGACAACCTACCCCAATGGGCATGAAAATCAGGATTTGCCCTCATTTTTGGCGCCATCGCTGTCAGCATCCGCCCGGATCGCTCCACCCAGCGCTCATCCCCCAGAATAGTGCCCAGGATCAGCAGGTTATGGGCCATCACCGAATTCGAGGCCGGTATGACGTTGTCGGATAACTCGATGGGTTCCGTCACCAACCGTGGCACATCATCGGGTATAAGACGAAAAAATATCCCGTCTTTATCCTGGAAGTGCCCCAGGGCGCGTCGGGTCAGCCTGACGGCGCCATCCAGCCAATGTTCCTCAAAGGTTGACTGATAAAGGTCGGCAAATGCAGTTGCCAGGAAGGTATAATCATCCAGGAAAGCCGGCGGTCCTTTTATTTCATTTCCCGTTACCCGCCATAACCTCCAGTCGGTGCGCCTCAGTTGTTCAAGATAAAACCCGCCTGCTCGGCGGGCCATCTCCATCCATTCCTCCACCCCGAACGCTTGCCAGGCATCACTCAACGCTGATATCATCAGGCCATTCCACGCGGTGAGGACTTTATCGTCTGTGGCAGGCCTGATCCTTTTTTGTCGCTCGGCCAGCAATAACACTCGCTCCCCGGGAAATGACTCCCCTGAAGGTTTGGTCCGGTGAAGGACATTCAGCCCCCCTTCCCAGTTGCCTGTTTCGGTGCATCCGTAATGCTCCATAAACCTTTGCGCCTTTGCGCCCAGTACCCTGCGAAGCTCCGCAGCGGTCCATGTGTAAAAACTGCCTTCCCGCCCTTCACTGTCGGCATCGAGAGAGGCATAGAACAATCCTTCCGGGTTCATCAGCTCTCTGGTAACGAATGTGATCGTTTCCGTCACCACCTCTTTCCACGTTGGTTCCGGATGGCTCCGGGAGGCCCCGGCATAAAGCGACACGAGTTGTGAATTGTCATACAGCATCTTTTCAAAATGGGGAACATGCCACCGGGCATCGGTGGAGTAGCGGCTGAATCCGCCGGCAATATGGTCATAGATCCCGCCACGCCACATCCGGTCAAGGGTGAGGTGCACATGGTCAATGGCCCGCCGGTCCTGATGGATGGAGCCATACTCCAGCATGAAAAGCAGGTTGCCCGGCATGGGGAACTTCGGAGCGCCCCAGGTGCCACCATTATCATGGTCAAGGCCCGGCGACATAGATTCAAACAGCATGACAGGAAAATCCTCCGGTACCGCATTTTTCCCCGGGTCGGGAGGCAATACGAAATGCCGCTGCATCCCGGCTGCGATCTGACCTGCCTGGCCGGTCAGCTTTTCCGGTTGCTTTTCCCACAGATCGGCATAATAGGTCAGAATATAGAGCCAATCATGTTTAGGGAAATAGGTACCACCGAAAACAGGGTGCTGATCGGGCAGGGCGATCACGTTGAGGGGCCATCCGCCGCGACCGGTCGTAGCATAGGCTGCAGCCATATATACCGCATCGACGTCAGGTCGCTCTTCGCGGTCAACCTTCACGGAAATAAAACGATCATTCATAACCTGCGCTACTTCAGGGTCGCTGAAGGATTCATGTTCCATGACATGGCACCAGTGGCATGCGGCATAACCGATGCTGATCACAAGGAGTTTGTTCCCTGAACTCTTCTTGTCTGTTGATAAAAAACCCCATGGATGCCAATCCACGGGGTTATGGGCGTGTTGCAGCAGGTAAGGGCTACGTTCGTTTACGAGATGGTTTGGCGGGTTTTTCTTCATTGATTTCGTTGGTGATGTGCGCCTTTATTCTGGAGGCCAGGATATCGATGGCCACTTTGTTCTGCCCCCCCTGCGGCACGATGATGTCGGCATACCGTTTGGTGGGTTCAATGAACTGAAGGTGCATCGGTTTGACGAAGTCCTCATAGTGTTCAAGTACCTGCTGAAAGGAACGGCCGCGCTCTTCGATATCGCGGTGGATGATCCGCATCAGTCGGTCATCGCCGTCGGCATCCACAAATACCTTGATGTCCATTTTGGTCCGCAGCCGCGGGTTGGTCAGGATCAGGATACCTTCGACAATTATGACCCTGGAAGGGTGTACCGTGATGGTCTCTCTGGCCCGGGCGCAGGTGACATAGGAGTAGATCGGCATCTCTACAGTAGCCCCGCTCCGCAGTACTTCGAGTTGTTTGATCAGCAGGTTCCACTCGATGGAGTTGGGGTGGTCAAAGTTGATCTTTGCCCTTTCCTCGGCCGATTTGTGGCCATTATCCTTGTAATAGGCATCCTGTGGAATGATGGTTACCTCCTCTTTGGGCAGATAACGGATCAGGTGGCGCACTACGGTCGATTTTCCGGAGCCCGAACCTCCGGCAATTCCAATGATCAGCATAAGCAGTTACATCATGTAGCTCAGCAGAATACCCGCGGCCACGGCGGAGCCGATCACCCCGGCCACGTTTGGCGCCATGGCGTGCATCAGCAGATGGTTGGATGGGTCGTAACGCAGTCCCTCCATCTGCGACACCCTTGCCGAATCCGGAACAGCCGAAACACCCGCAGAACCGATCAGGGGGTTGATCTTATTTTCCGGTTTCAGGAAAAGGTTCATGACTTTGGCAAAGATCACCCCCCCCGCGGTGGCAATGATAAACGAAAAGGCGCCGAGTGCAAAGATAAGAATTGATTGCGGGGTAAGAAATATATCGGCCTGGGTGCTGGCGCCTACCGTCAGCCCGATGAGAATGGTTACAATGTCGATCAGTGCATTGCTGGCAGTAAGGGCAAGGCGTTTGGTGACCCCCGATTCTTTCAGGATATTTCCGAAGAAAAGGAATCCCAGCAGCGGGAGGGCGCTGGGTGCGATAAAGGTGGTGAAGATCAGACCGATTATCGGGAAGAGAATTTTTTCCTGGCGGGAGACCTGGCGGGGTGGTTTCATCCGGATCATCTTCTCCTTTTTGGAGGTCAGCAGCCGCATGACCGGGGGTTGGATTACCGGAACCAGCGCCATGTAGGAGTAGGCAGCGATGGCAATAGGGCCGATCAGGTTTTTCACTACCTCCCCATTGGGAAGGATGTTGATTCCATTGGCAAGTTTGGAAGAGAGGAAGATGGCGGTCGGGCCGTCGGCGCCACCGATGATAGCGATGGCTGCGGCTTCGGGTGGATAAAAGTTCAGGATAAGGGCTCCGATAAAAGTAATGAATATCCCCACCTGGGCAGCGGCGCCGAGCAGGATGAGCTTGGGATTGGAGATCAGCGAGGAGAAATCGGTCATGGCGCCGATGCCCAGGAAAATCAGCGGGGGATAAATGCCTTTGATTACACCGAAATAGAGATAATTCAGTACACTTCCGCTCTCATAGATGCCCACCTGAAGGTTGGCATCATGTAAGAATGGAATATTGCCGATGATGATCCCTGTACCGATCGGGACCAGCAACAGGGGTTCATATTCATATTTAATGGCCAGGAAAATGAAGATCAACCCAATCACGATCATCACCAGGTTGCCCCAGAGGAAATTGGCAAAGCCCGTATAGTTCCAGAATTTTGCCAATCCGTGGCTTACGCTGCTCACTTCATCAACCTGCGCGGTGGAAACCACCGGAGTGTCCGTTGATCCCATCACATCGAACAGGAGAGGCTTGACGACAAACAAGAGGAGGATAATGCCAAACACCACTACCATGCGGGAAATGGAGGCTTTGTAATTTCTTCCGGGTAACAGACTTTTCATGGCCACAGCTTATTCGATTTCAACTAATACATCATTCTGGAGAACAGTATCGCCTGGTTTTACCATAACCGACCGGATCACGCCGGCCTTTTCCGCCAGTACGTTGTTTTCCATCTTCATGGCCTCCATGGTGAGCAGTTTTT
>CAYLVY010000067.1:7536-14236 GCA_964387205.1 uncultured Draconibacterium sp. | reverse complement strand
TGTCCCATGGAGACTTTATCGCCCTCTTTTACCAGCACGCTGATGATCGTTCCCGGCAAGGGGGATTTGATGGCCTGGTTGGTTGTTCTTCCCGGCGACTTCGGAATGCGGGTCTCCTTGCCTTTCGGCTGGGGAGCTTCAGCCCTCACCAGGGTGGGGGTTTTGGTCATCTTCAGGTCGCGGTGGATCTCCACATCGTAAGGAGTTCCGTTGACTTCCACTTTGGCAATGTTCTCTTCAATGCCCAGAATTTCAACTTCGTATATATTGCCGTGAATGGTGAATTTGAATTTTTTCATGATGCAGCGGTTGCTTGTTTACTGGGATTATCCTCGTTTTGAAATGTTCATGATACCGTATATCTTAGAGCTCCAGGGAGAATAGGTACGTGATACTTTTTTCACTGTCATCACATACTTTTCTTCATCGTGAAGTTCGGTGAAATAGAGATAGAGGGCGGTACAGATGGCGGCATTCTCATCAGCGCTCAGGGAAGGGGCCGGCATTTCCGGTTCAGGTTCCCCGGGTTTTAACCGCCTGGCGGCCTTCAGTCTCAGTTTCACTATAAAATTCTGCACGGTGGCGATACGTCCGATCACGATGACCAGGGCGGCAAGGGCAATAAATACAACCACATATCCGACAATGGTAATGATAATGGCCAGTTCATTCACGTTGGCCAGGTTGAAGGTGATCTGATTTCCAAGGATCATAAGGATGGATTTTTCAGTTTAAAGGGGAAGGTTGCAGTGTTTTTTCGGAGGAAGGTTGTCCTTCTTGGTCTGCAGGGTCTGTAAGGCCCGGATGATGCGGAACCGGGTGTTCCGCGGCTCGATCACATCGTCGATGAAACCGTAACGTGCGGCATCATATGGATTGGCGAACTTGGTCTTGTACTCCAGTTCTTTGTCGGCCACATATTTTACCCTTTCCCTGACGTCGGTGATTTCGGCGATCTTCCGGCCTTCCAGGATCTCGATGGCCCCTTTGGGCCCCATGACTGCGATTTCGGCCGAAGGCCAGGCATAATTCATATCGGCCCGGAGTTGCTTGCAACCCATCACATCATGGGCCCCGCCATAAGATTTGCGAAGGGTGATCGTGATCTTGGGCACGGTGGCTTCTCCATAGGCAAATAAAAGTTTCGCCCCGTGGATGATGATCCCGCCGTATTCCTGGTTACTTCCGGGCAAAAATCCCGGAACATCCACGAAAGTGATGATGGGAATGTTGAAGGCATCGCAAAAACGAACAAACCGGGCTCCTTTACGTGAAGCTTCAATATCGAGCACACCTGCAAGAAAATTGGGCTGGTTGGCCACGATGCCGCAGGGCAATCCGTTGAATTTGGCAAATCCCACCACGATATTCTTGGCATAGTGCTGATGGATCTCGAGGAATTGCTGGTCATCCACCACCCTGTATATCACATCTTTCACATCATAGGGCTGATTGGGATTGGCCGGAATTATTTCATTGAGCGAATCCTCCAACCGGTCGATGGGATCGGTACACTCGGTAGAGATCGGATCTTCCAGGTTATTCTGGGGAAGATATTCCAGCAATTTGCGGATGAGCAACAACCCTTCCTCCTCATTCTCTACCCGGAAATGGGCTACGCCCGATTTGGTGGAGTGAACCGAAGAACCGCCCAGGTCCTCCGTGGTAATATCCTCACCCGTGACCGTTTTGGTGACTTTGGGCCCGGTCACGAACATGTAACTGGTATCTTCGCTCATCAGCACAAAATCGGTCAGGGCGGGAGAGTAAACGGCTCCCCCCGCGCATGGCCCGAAAATGGCGGAGATCTGGGGTACCACTCCTGATGCCGCAATGTTGCGCATAAATATCTCGGCATAACCTGCCAATGAGTTAACCCCCTCCTGGATACGGGCGCCCCCGGAGTCGTTGATGCCGATAACCGGCGCCCCGACCTTCATCGCCTGATCCATGATCTTGCAGATCTTGCGCGCAAAAGTTTCGGACAACGATCCGCCAAATACGGTGAAATCCTGTGAAAAGACAAAAACCACCCGCCCATCAATGGTGCCGCGACCGGTAACTACGCCGTCGCCCAGATACTGCTCCTTTTCCAGCCCGAAATCGTTGCAGCGGTGTGTAACAAACATGTCGTACTCTTCAAAACTGCCTTCGTCCAGCAGTTTTTCGATACGTTCACGGGCAGTCAGCTTACCCTTTTTGTGTTGCGACCGGATTCGTTCTTCGCCGCCGCCCAGCTTGGCTTTCTCCCTCTTTTCGAGAAGTTCGGTGATCTTGTTTTCAATGGCCATAGGATGAGGTATGAAGGATTATTTACTGCAAAACTCGATCAACACACCATGGGTCGATTTGGGATGGAGAAAACCGATATTCATCCCTTCCGCACCTTTGCGTGATACTTTATCGATCAGGGCCAACCCTTTGGATTCGGCTTCGGCCAGCGCGGCGTTGCTGTCTTCCACGGCAAAAGCGATATGATGGATACCTTCGCCCTTCTTTTCCAGGAATTTGCCGATAGGGCCTTCCGGATCAGTGGATTCCAGCAGTTCGATTTTCGTTTGCCCGACCATGAAAAAAGCGGTCTTTACACGCTGGTCCTTGACCTCCTCTATTGCATAACAAGAGGTGCCAAGAAGTCCTTCATAATAAGGTATACTCTCCTCCAGGCTCCGGACTGCTATTCCAAGATGTTCAATGTGAGTTGGTTTCATATACAATTGTGAATTAATTAACAGCACAAAATTACAGAGTTTTTATGAGGTGACAATGAAAAAAAGCAATTCTTTTCATTACCCCGGCATCCTGGTAGCGTTGCCCGGTAATCTTCCGGTATGATCTTTGTGGAATGATCCTGATTTAATTTATTATCATTGCAGTATCATAGTTTAAAACATGCGGTCATGAAAATCCAGAACCTGGTTACCCGGATCTCCTTCGTAATGGTGGTAATCTGTCTCCTCACAAGCCGGCCGGCCGGCATCCTCGCCCGAACCTCCTCACCCAATCCGTATACGTTTTCGCCTCTTCTACAGGTAACCCGGACACCCGGCTGGTCTCAGGTCGATTCCCTCATCAATCTGGGACAACCCCGTTCTGCACTGGAGATGACAGAAAAGATTTATCAAAACGCCAGGGCTGCAGGTAATCAACCCCAGGTTATCAAAGCGGTTCTTTACCGGATAAAAATAAATAACGGATTTCTGGAAAATGCCCTGGAACGCGCGATCCTCGATGTGCGAAAGGAGATTTCCATAGCCCCGCAGCCAGGGAAACAGATACTCCTTTCTGTGCTTGCCGAATTGCATTGGAGATATTACCAGGAAAACCAGTATCGTTTCAAAGACCGTACCCGGACTGCGGATGCTGCGGACGATAGTCTCGGCCTGACTGACCTTGCGACCATTTACCATAGCGTGGTCCGTTTTTATATGCAGTCGGTCGAAGAACAGGATCTGCTGAAAGGGACCGCCATCGATACTTATGCCGTTATAGTAGAATCAGACCTTTACGGCAGGGATAAGCAACCGGACCCTGCGTCTGCCATGAAGTACAGCCCGACCCTATACGATTTTCTGGCCCTCCGGGCGATCTCATTCTTTACCTCCGGTGAAACAGCCGGTTCCCTGCCGGCGAAAAGATTCATGGTCGATCAGCCATGGATGCTGGGAAATACCGCACAGTTTACCGGGAACAGGATGGCAATTCCCTCCGACACCTCATCACCAGCCAGCTTTGCACTGCAGATCTTCAGAAATCTTGCCCTTTTTCACATGGAAGACAAGGAGCGTGCCGCTTTGATCTCCATGGAACTTAAAAGACTGGATTTCGTCCGTTCATCAGCCATTTTCCCGGGTAAAGACAGCCTTTACCTGAAGGTCATGACAGATTTCGAAACAGCAGAAGCGGCTTCACCACATTCTTCCATGATCTCCTTCGCCCTTGCCCGTTTTCTCCATGAACGCGGACAGGAATACCAGCCATTGGTATCCGACCGGTGCAAATGGGATATCAAATCCGCCCTGGAGGTATGTGAACGCGGAATGAAAAACCATCCCGGCTCCGATGGTGCCAAGAATTGTGAACAGTTGAAAAAAGCAATCCTGAAACCGGAATTGAGGATCACGACGGAGAAAGCGGTCCCGGCCGAAAAACCACTGCTTGCACTGATCCGGTATAACAATATAAAAGAACTCAGTTTCCGGCTCATTCAAACCGACCCGGGGGCCTACCAGGAAAATGCAGCCAGCCTCACCCAGGATGCCATGATCCGGTTTCTCGCCGATCAAAAACCAGTTCAGTCGTGGTCGCAGGTCATGTTCAACGATGGCGATCATCAGCCCCACTCCATCGAGACAAAAATTCCTGGTTCAGTTCCTGGTTTTTATGTGCTGTTAGCCTCTTCCGGAGAAAAATTTGATGCCGGTTCTGATGCCATCTCCTGGACCCCGTTCTGGTCGACCAATATCAGCTATATCAGCCGGAAACAGGAAGACGGAAGCCTGGGTTGCTTTCTGCTTCACCGTGTAACCGGACAACCATTGAAGGGAGCCCGCGCCGAGGTCATGGTGAAAACCTACGACTACCGCCAGCGACGTCAGCAGCAATCCACACTGTATGAACTGACGGCCGATAACCAGGGATTCATTCAGATACCCCCTGCGGGGCAAACCGGCCGTAATGCCAATATCTTCCTCAGGATCAAACATGATAGAGATCTTTTTATTACCGATCAGTTTTATCAGAACCCTGTGTACCGCCATCCGGAGAGAAGTTATCTTCAAACCCGGTTTTACACCGATCGTGCCATTTACAGGCCCGGTCAACCTGTTTATTTTAAAGGGATCATCCTGGAACAAAACGGAGATCAGGCCAGCGTAAAAACCAAGCACCCCTCCCGCGTGGTTTTCAGTGATGTAAATGGTCAGAAAATAGCAGAACAGCAACTGGTTTCCAACGAATTCGGCTCCTTCCATGGCTCCTTTACCGCCCCGGCAGGGGTTCTGCCCGGACAAATGACCATCTCCAACGAGACCGGATCGGTTTCCTTTCAGGTAGAATATTATAAACTTCCCACCTTCGATGTTGAATTCAAACCGGTAAAAGGCAATTTCAGGCTCTCTGAAAATATTACCATGGAGGGGAAAGCAACCGCCTTTGCCGGTAATGCCGTCACCGGGGCTAATGTCGTTTACCGGGTGGTCAGGAATGTACGTTATCCATGGAGAGACCGTTATTTCTATATCCCGCGGCCTGACCGCCCCGAAACCGAAATTGCTTCCGGTACGACTGTTACCGATGAGCAAGGCCGCTTTAAGGTGGATTTTGCTGCCTTGCCTGACCTTTCGACCGACCGGCAATCCAATCCGGTATTTGAGTTTCGGGTAACTTCAGATGTTACCGACCTCAACGGAGAGACCCGTTCGGCAGAGCAGACGGTTTCCGTGGGATATAACTCTCTGCAGATCGGTTTCGTTTTACCCGGCAAACTGGAAGCCTCCGCCGATACCCAATTCCGGTTGGTGACGGCCAACCTGCAGGGACAACCGACACCGGTTCCGGTCACCCTTGCCCTCGAGCGTTTACGACAGCCCGACAGGCCACTCAAAGCAAGGGAGTGGGACCGCCCCGACCGTGAGATGATCCCGCTGAACGACTTCCGCTCCGATTTCCCATATGACACCTATGGCAGGGAAGATGATCCGGCCACATGGAAGGCAGAGGCCATAGTGTCGGAAAGGCTGCTTAACCCGGCTAACGACTCCCTGATACGGCTCACTTCAACTTCAGCGCCTTTGAAACCGGGTGTTTACCGGATCCGGTTGCGAGCCACTGATCCGTTCGGACAAGAGGTGGTTGAAACCCGGCATTTCACCGTTTATTCTCTTTCATCCAAAGAGGTGCCGGTGACCGGCTTCAGTTGGTTTGTCCCGCTGAAAACTTCAGGAGTGCCCGGAGAAACGGTGCAGTTCTTGATCGGCAGTGCAGAGGACAATGTTCCGGTACTCTATGAAATTACCTGCCGGGATACCCTGGTCTCCCGGGAGTGGATCCGCGTAAACAGGAGGGTGACCACGCTTCAGGTTCCCATCCTGGAACGTTACCGCGGGAATTTTGCGGTGAATTTTGTTTTCATTAGGCAAAACCGTGTCTTTCAACACACTCAGGTGATTACAGTACCTCATCCCGATAAAAAACTCGACATCAGTTTTGAAACTTTCAGGGATAAAATGGAACCGGGGGCGAATGAAACCTGGAAAATCAGGATTACCGGCCCGGGTGGAAAGGAGGGACAAGCAGAGTTGATGTCGGTCCTTTACGATGCTTCCTTAGATAAACTTGCACTCCATCAATGGAGTTTCGACCTCGTGCGGAGAACTTCCGGTGCTTCGCCATGGGACGGGAGGCATGCGTTCAGGATCTCCGGTGGCAGTGTCAGGCTTCCCCGCGAAACAGGTGAGGGTTTCATCATGCCACCGGAGTTGCGGCTGAACTGGTTTGGCTACTCACCCGGGTATGGGTTTCGAAGATATGGCCGCCATGCCAAGGGTGGCCCTGAACTCATGATGGCGATGGATATGGTACCAACAGCAGAAGGGGGATTGCAGGAGGGAACACCACCACCTCCCGACGCTACGGTTGATGCCGACAGGAATGATGATTCCGGAGAACCGCCGGTGATAAAACCATCCACAGAGACATC
>CAYLVY010000067.1:0-7526 GCA_964387205.1 uncultured Draconibacterium sp. | reverse complement strand
ATTTCAGGGAAACTGCCTTCTTTTATCCTGTCATGGTCACGGATGAAACCGGAAATCTGTCGCTGCAGTTTACGGTTCCTGAATCTCTGACCCGTTGGAGATGGATGGGGCTGGCCCACACCCGGAACCTGGATTACGGTATGGCAGAAAAAGAGACCGTCACGCAGAAAGCGCTCATGGTTTTCCCCAATGCCCCCCGGTTTGTCAGGCTGGGTGACACCCTCGTGTTCAGTTCAAGGATTGTAAACCTGTCAGAAAGTGAGATCAGTGGTCACGCTGCACTGGAGCTTTCCGATGCCATTTCTATGAAAAAGTATCAGCATCTCATCGTACAGGGTAATGGCGAAAAAGGCTCCGCATCCTTTTCAATCCCTGCCGGACAAAGTGCTGCGGTCAGCTGGATGGTTGTTTTTCCGGCGGATGATTCCCCTGATGTACTGCGCTACCGGGTAACGGCACAGGCTGGCAACACCAGCGACGGAGAAGAGAAAGCGATTCCGGTACTCTCCAACAGAATGATGGTGACCGAATCCCTGCCATTGCCGGTCAGGGGACAGGGTGATTTCACCTTCACCTTTGATAAATTATTACAATCAGGCAAGTCAGGCTTATCCGATAGCCGCCGCAATTATCGCCTTACCCTGGAATTTGCCGCCAATCCGGCCTGGTATGCAGTACAGGCCTTACCGGCGCTGAACGATTATCCGTATGAAACTGCCGAGGCGATTTTCTCTGCCTGGTGGTCTAATGCCCTTGCCTATCATATTGCCAATTCAGATCCTGCTATCCGTGCGGTTTTTGAAGCATGGAAAACCCTGACGCCCGATGCCCTGAAATCAAATCTGGCCAAAAATGAAGATTTGAAAACCGCTCTTCTTCAGGAAACCCCCTGGGTGCTGGATGCGGCCGATGAAGCCGACCGGAAGCAAAAACTGGGTCAATATTTCGACCAGAACAGGATTGGGGATAACCTTGCGGTTAACCTGCAAAAACTTCTCCGGTTGCAGCGCCCGGGTGGAGGCTGGAGCTGGATGGCCGGCATGCGTGAAAACCGTTATACGACCCAGGCCATTTTGACCGGTATAGGCAAACTCCATCACCTGGGCATCCTTAAGATCACCGGCGATCCGATGGTACAGGAAGCACTTGGGAAAGCGATGGCATACCTTCAGGGAGAGCTGGTCAGGGACCTGCAGGAGATCCGGAAATATGATCCCGAATGGGAGAAAAATCCCCACCTGGGGCCCATGCAGGTGCAGTATCTTTATGCGATTAGTTTCTTTGATAAAGAGTCTGACTTGCGACGTGGACCAACAGCAGATGATTACAGGGAGGCATACGATTATTTCCGGAACCAGGCCAAACGCCATTGGTTGAAGCAGGATCAGATCATGCAGGGAATGATTGCCCTGGCGCTTTACCGCACCGGCGATCGTGAAACCCCCGCCCTGATCCTTAAATCGTTATCACAGCGGGCACTTCGTTCCGGGGAAATGGGGATGTACTGGGCCCGGGAAACAGGTTTCCATTGGTACCAAGCCCCTATTGAAACCCAGGCCATGATGGTGGAGGCATTTGATGAAATCCCATTCGACCGTAAGGCGGTGGAAGAGATGAAGGTGTGGCTGCTGAAACAAAAGCAAACACAGTCATGGAAATCTTCCCGTGCTACCCTCGAGGCGTGTTATGCTTTGTTGCTGCGCGGTACTGCATTGCTTGATCCCGCGGTTACTATGGATGATGATGCCCTGGTGATCCGGGTTGGCAACGAAACTGTTAACCTTTCCAAACTTACTGATGTTCAGAAAGAACCTGGTACAGGCTATTTCAGGCTTACCTGGAGCGGTGGCGAGATCACTCCCGGAATGGGGCGGGTTACCGTTTCCAAAAAAGGAGAGGGGGTAGCCTGGGGCGCATTGTATTGGCAATATTTCGAGGAGCTCGACAAGATCACACCGGCCCAAACGCCTTTACAGGCAGAGAAAAAGGTGTACCTGGAGACCCTGACCGATCGGGGCCCCGAACTGTTGCCCATCGGGAAAGATAATGCACAGATTTCTTTGAAAACCGGCGATAAGCTGGCGATACGGATTACCATGAAGGTTGACCGGGACATGGAGTTTGTCCACATGAAAGACCTCCGGGCTGCAGGGTTGGAACCTGCCCAGGGTGATGGTTTCCGGACGACGGGCTTTGGATCATCGACCCTTTCGGGCTACCGTTATCAGGACGGACTTGGTTATTACCAAAGTACTACCGATGCTTCGACCAATTTCTTTTTCGACTATCTTCCCAAAGGTACCTATGTGTTTGAATACCGGTTGATGGTCAATGCAGCCGGTAATTTCTCCAACGGTATCACCACCTTGCAGTGCCTTTATGCTCCCGAATTCTCGGCGCACAGCGAAGGTATCCGCATCGGGATTCGGAATATTCCCCTGAAATAGGGATTGTACCTGCCTGAGGCCTGCTATTTATAGCAATGTCTTTTCATCACCCGGTAAGCATCCTGGACTCCCAGTTCGCCGGCACGGCTCAGGTCTTTGCAGCCATTATGGTTTTCCCGCAGGAGGATACCCAACAGACCACGATTGTACCACGCATCGGCAAAATCCCCGAGAAGGGTGACCGCACGGGAAAAATCATCCAGTGCTTCGCGGTAGTTACCCATCCGGGTATTCATGTAACCGCGGTTATACCAGCCATAAGCAAAACCGGGATCGAGCATTAATGCCTTATCAATATCCGAAATCACCATTTCATAGGTATGTTCCATGGATAATAGCGGTACCGGATTGTTCCCGGGGACCATCCTTCCGATGGTGATCTCCCGTTGGAGATCTTCCTGCGTGGTGAGTTGGCGGATCAGTTCGAATCTTGCGCCTGCCCTGCAGAACCAGGCTGTTACAAGCTGACTGTCGAGGGCGACCAAACGATCAAGGTCACGTAAGGCTTTGTCGTAATTTCTGAGCAGGATAAAGGCGGCTGCCCTGAGCTGGAGTGCATGGGTAAGGTCGGAGGAGGAGTCAATCTTCCGGGTTTGTTCCAGTACCTCACGTTGCAGGGTGGAGTCGCTGATAACCTCCGGCAGGTTTGACAAAAGTATGATGTTGGCCGGATAGTGCTCCTTCCTGTACACATCCCATGGACTGACCTTGCCGTAATCTGCCTTTCCCGGCAACAAGGAGTACAGGGGTTGGAGACGTACCTCAACCACCTGATTCTGAAGTTTACCAGTCATGGCGTTCATCTGTTCAAAGTCGCCACTGAGTTTGGTCAGCGATTTCAGGTAATCGATCCTCTCTGACTGCAGGCTGTCCGGATGGAGGTGATCTTTTCCGGCCAGTGCCATAGCCCGGTTATAATCAGCCATGGCTCCCTCCCTGTCGTGGAGTTTTAATTTCACCTGGTACCGGTCGAACCAGGCTTCCGTGTATTCAGGAAGTAGTTCAAGCGTTTTGTTCAGGTCTGCAAGGGCACCTTCATAATCTTTAAGTTCCACCCGCAGTTTACTCCGGTAAAAATGGCTGACGATATTGGTGGGATCCAGTTTGCTGACCAGTTCAAAGTCTCTTACGGCGCCGTGAAGATCCTTTTGTCCGATAAGCAGGATGGCGCGGTTGTAATAGGCGTAAGAGTTATACGGCGACAGGCGGATCACCTGGTTGAGATCTTCCAGCGCGGGATCGGGATTGTCTTTCTTCAGCCATGCAAGCGCACGGTTGAACAGGGCAAAGGTATTGACCGAGTCGATCCGCATGGCGGCAGTAAAGTCGGCAATAGCTGAATCGGGCTGGTCGAGTTCCATTCTGACCAATCCGCGCTGCGAAAAAATGGCAGGATTTCCCGGATTGATCTTTTGGGCCTCTTCCAGGTTTGAGATGGCCTCATTGTATCTTTTGATCTGTGTCTCAGCGCTTGCTTTCAGGATATACACCGCTGCATCCCGGAACCCCAGTTCCATTGCCTTGTTGCAATCCACAATGCAGGAATAGGTTTTTTTCAGAAACAGGTTGGTTCTTGCCCGGTGGAACCATATCTCCCCGTTGCCGGGATCCATCGCGAGTGCATGGTCGAAATCGTTCATGGCACCTCCGTAATTCTGAAGTTGCGTCCGCACGATGGCGCGGTTGGTGAATACCTCAGCTACATATGGCGAGAGGTCGATCGACCGGCTGTAATCCTGTTCTGCCCCCAGATAGTCGTCGAGCGAATATTTAGCATATCCCCTGAGGAAATAGTGATCGGCATTCAGCGGCTCACGCCGGATGGCGTTACTAAGCAGTTCCAGCGCTCCCGTAAAATCATTTCGCTGAATTGCCTGGATCGCCTCCTGCCGGAACATCAGGCTTACCTGTGCAGCAGCCTTTTCAGTGAAAGAACTGATAACAAGAAAAGAAACGACCACCGGATAAAGAAGGGAGGTTTTTCGTTTTGGGATAAATACCATGGACGGGGTTCTGCAGGTTATCTAACGGCATAAAGTTGAGAAAAAGTATGGTTCACACTCCGCCGCCGGATGCTTTTATTATTTTTACCGGATCAAACCGGTGGTACATGAGGGGATCATACCCATGCGGACCGGTTAATGTCAGCCATTATGGGATATAAAGTGATTGAGATGCAGGTGCCGACCGGTTATGAAAACCGGGAGATATCGGAACGCATTGGGAAAATGTTGAAGCTGAAAGATTTTTCCTGGCAGATCGATCACAAAAGCCTCGATGCAAGGAAAAAGGGTCATGTCTTTTGGTCGCTCCGGGTGGTGGTGATCAGTGACGGGTTGCCGGGGGAGGCACCCGCGGAGAATCCGGCATTGGAAATACCCTATCGCAGGAGGGGCCGGAGGGTAATCATCACCGGCAGCGGACCGGCTGGTTTTTTTGCTGCTCTTGTGCTCCAGAAGGCTGGATTTGATACCCTTATCCTGGAGCGGGGCACGGAGGTCAGGGAACGGGCACGCGGCATCACCGCTTTTGAGAAAGACGGGGTTTTCCGGCCTGAAGCCAATTATGCTTTCGGCGAGGGTGGGGCCGGCACTTTTTCGGATGGTAAACTCACCTCCAGATCGAAGCATATTTCGAAAGAGCGGATGTTCTTTCTGGAGACCTATATTGCAGCGGGGGCCCCTGAAGAGATCCGCTATATGGCTTATCCCCATGTGGGCAGTGATAACCTGCGGGTAGTGGTGCAGCATCTCAGGGAGCAATACCGGCAATCGGGCGGGGAGATCCTTTTTCACACCACGGCAAGCGATCTGGTGACCAGGGGAGGGCGGGTAGTGGAATTGATTGCAGGAGAAGAGGCGTTCCGGGCCGATCATTTCATCATGGCGCCAGGCCATTCTGCCTATGAAACTTACCGGATGCTCATGGCCCGGGGTGTTGGATTCAGGACCAAGAATTTCGCTGTCGGATGCAGGGCAGAGCATTTGCAGGAGGTGGTCAACAAGGCGCAGTGGGGGGCAGCCCGCCTCCCCGGAGTGAAAGCGGCCGAATACCGGCTGACTTCCGGTGGCGACGGGAAACATCCGGTCTATTCTTTTTGCATGTGTCCGGGCGGAGTGGTAGTTCCGGCGGCACCTTATCCCCATCTGAGTATCGTGAATGGCATGAGTCGTTATCAGCGTAACGGGAGGTTTGCCAATGCCGGATTTGTCGTTGGTGTTCATCCCGATCAGCTTGCAGGGAAAAAGGTGACTCCGGCCGAAGCGCTGGAGTGGCTTGAGGAGTTGGAAAGCAGGTTTTACCAATATGCAGGAGGTTATCAGGCCCCTTTTTGTTCCATCCGTGATTTTCTGGAAGGCAGGGAGCCGGTGGATATTCCGGAGACCAGTTATCCCCTGGGATTAAAGCCGGCGCCTTTGTGGCAACTCCTTCCGGAAGAAATAGTAAATGCCATGCGGGAGGGGTTGAAGGATTTCGACCGCCGGCTGCGTGGGTACTCAGATGGCATACTTTTGGGTCTGGAAAGTAAAACCTCTTCGCCGCTACAGGTATTGCGTTCGGAGGGCGGAAGATGTGAAGGTTTTGATAACCTGTATTTTGCGGGCGAGGGCAGTGGTTATGCCGGGGGCATTGTGTCGAGTGCTGCTGACGGCATCAGGGCAGCGATGGAGCTTATTTCCCAAACACCGGGATCCTCTCCCCGTTAGTGAAGCGGGTGATAAAGGCGTCACGGAAACCTTTCGCGCGCATGGCGGATTTTAATTGCCGCGCCTCTTCCAGGGTTGAGCAGTTCCCGACGGTATAACGGTACCATCCGTCAGCATAATCGATGAAAAGATCCTCGGTGATCCGATGTTTTTCTTTCACTATTTCGACAGTAAGGCGATCGTTTCGCAGTGCAAGGATCTGAACGCGGTAATACTCTCCGGTATCGGGAATTTCTGCAAAAAGTTCATCCTCATCGGGATCTGTGTAGGTCAGCATAGGCTGGTAGCCGATGGTATCGGTGAATTCCAGGTCGTCAACCGGAGCAATTTTCACGGGAGGCGGAGTGGAATCAACGGGTTTGGATGCAGGAGCGGGTTGCTGGACGTAGACCGGCACATAGATCTTATTGAGGTTGGTGTCGGGTTCCTTGCCCGGATTGAATTTATTGAAGTTGTAGGTGATCTGCAGGGCGACCATACTGTAGGCATCGTAGCGGTAAATACCTTTGGTGGCATCCACATAATCGGAATTGACCCCGTGGAGGTTCCATTCGATTCCCAGGTTGACCTTGTCGCCGAAGTTGTAGTATGCCCCGATACCGCCCATGGCAACCGGTGCGGATCTCCACTGGTCGTTGTCGTTGCTTTTGCGATGTATTTCATCGGTTTTCATATTTTTCACCGTGGTGATCCAATTGGAGATGCCAAGGCCCAGGGTACCATAAACGAAGAATTTTCTTTTAGGTTTATAGCGGGAAGAGAAGAGGTTGGAGAAGTTGATGGTGGTGTTGATATTTCCTTCGAGGATATTTCCGATGAAATATTCGTTGCAGGGGCTTCCGCCGCTGTATTCCCGTTTGGTACCGGAGATTTCGCTGTACAAAAGCTGGCCCCTGATCGCGAAGACGTGGCTCAGTTGACGGGTAATGGTGAAGGTGCCGCCGAACTTTAATTCGTTCATATCGGAGGTGACGGGCAGGAACTCCTGTTCCTTGAGGTCGCCGAAGAAAATGTTTGGGCCGCCCCCCAATCCCACGGACCAGTTATCGATGAAACGTTTGCCAAGCACGCCCTGGGTTTGGCCTGATGCCTGGAGCATCAGAAAGGAGAGCCCCGGAATGAGTAAAAAAACGAGTATCTTTCGCATCATAATCCTGTTGTTTATAAACCACCTGCCAGGAACTGCAGCAGAAGGGCAGCAGGTGGCATGATAACTTACAAAGGTATATCATTTATTGGGAAACAGTTGTACTCCCTGAAAAAATCCCAATGAACAAAAATTGGCCAACCCTATTGCAATTATCCAAAAAAGCATTAATTTTGCACCCTCAAATTCCTCCTTAGCTCAGTTGGTTAGAGCATCTGACTGTTA
>CAYLVY010000066.1:15976-20657 GCA_964387205.1 uncultured Draconibacterium sp. | reverse complement strand
CCAAAGGAAGTGTGTTTTACCGGGGTCGGATCTCCGATATAAGTGGTTTCGGTATCAGGGAGATGGGTAATCCTCCTTCTGATAAAGCCAGGGGTGGAAGGGCTAATCCCGCCGGAATTTCTTATTTATATGTGGCTGACCAGCCTGAGACCACCCTGTATGAAACCAGGGCATCTTTGCTTGATTACGTTACGATTGCAGAGTTTAAACTTACAAAAGATTCAAATGTGATGAATCTTCGTGATGATTCAAACCTCGATATCATATCCTGGGCCGAATCTGAAGAATTGGAGATGTTCCTTTTTATTTACAAATTGCAGGAGGAACTCTCAAAACCTTACAGAAGTAATGATCTGGAACTGGATTATATCCCCACACAATATATTTGCGAATTTATCAAATCGCTGGAATATGATGGCGTGGAGTATAAGAGTTCCTTATATCCTGATGGTTATAATGTGGCTTTCTTCTACCCTGAGAAACTTAAAGGGGTGACAACATCGGTGCACGAGATAAAAAGCATTGGATATTCCCATCAGCTTGTTTAGGAGTTGTATCAACATAGGTTCAGGTCTCCCCGTCGCCCTGGTCCCTCTACACCCCGGAGAAATGGTGGGCCTCCCGCGAAAAAATCCAGAAAGTCTTCTATGAGTGGGCTAAAATGGTGGCGTTTGTTTTGTTTGAATAGGAATCCTTTGCCATCTAAAAACACCTCCTTTCCGGAAACAGAGCGATCAAATATCAGACCATGAGAGTTGAGCGACAGAATGACAATTGGTTGTGAGATCTATTAGAAATATGAAAAGAGGTCCAACCAGATTTACTTTCCTGCCCGAATTGTTTGACCTTGAAAACGTCCGGGAGAAACAATAAATGAACTAACCGATGGATTCCACAAGGTATTTATAAATCAGATATATTTGCAGTAAAGTATCATTGGGAAATGCCTGTAGTAAAACGCCATAGAATATATCCTGCTGAACCTGTGAAATTCTTCGGTAATTCCGGAGCAGATTTTACGGAACCGTTTGATCCGAAAAAAATAGATATTCAGACCAAACAAATGATTATTGATACAATAGTCAAATGGCTTAAAAAAGGGAATATCCAGATCTTTACAGGATTTCAAAGGCAATCTGACCTTTGGAATAAAACCAAACAAAGTCGTTTAATTGAATCGATTCTGCTTCGGTTTCCTCTTCCGGCATTTTATTTCGACGGAACCGATGACGATAAGTGGTTAGTTGTGGACGGACTTCAACGAATTAGTACGCTCAATAATTTCATAATCGAAACAGGTCAAAAAAAACTTCGTTTACAAGATCTGGAATATCTGGTTCAGTTTAATGGCGACACTTTCGAGCAATTACCGGAAGATTTACAAAGGCGAATTGAAGAACACGAAATAACGGTCTATATCATAAACCCATCAACTCCTCCGGAGGTTAAATATAACATTTTCAAGCGGATAAATACAGGTGGATTGATTTTGGAACCTGCTGAAATCAGGCATGCATTAAACCAAGGAATTGCTGCCGATTTTGTAATGGATCTTGCCAACTCTCCGGAATTTAAAATGGCTACCTCTAATTCTGTCCCTACCAGAAGAATGCAGGACCGGGATTATGTTACCCGGTTCATCGCTTTTTATCTTCATCCTGCCAACGAGTATAAAGGAAATCTTGAAGAGTTTCTTAATGCCGTGATGAGCGAATTAAAGTACCTCACGGAATCCGATCTTGACGAAATTCGTCAGTCGTTCAGAAATGCGATGGAAATGGCTTTTAACTTGTTTGGTCAATTTGCCTTCAGGAAAATGTATTCCGGAAACGGTCGCAGAAAGCCCCTGAACAAGGCTTTGTTTGAAACCTGGGCAGTTCATCTGGCCCGACTTAACCATCGGGAGGGAGTTTCACTGGTTCATAAAAAGCAGGAATTATTGGAGAAATTCATCCAGGAAATGAAAAATCCTGATAAAGTCCTGGATAAATCTGTCAGTACCGGAACCGGGGACAAGTTAAATGTATATAACCGTTTTGAGCGGATTGCATCTGTTATTAATGAAACAATCGGAAATTAGACCATGATCAGCTTCATCAACATACAGAACTTCAAATTACTTAAGAATTTCCAAATCAGGCCAGCCAATCTGAACCTGTGTTTTGGAATGAACGGTATGGGCAAGTCCACTCTTTTGCAGTCCTTTCTCTTGTTGAAACAATCGTTTGCCAAAGGGTTATTGCACCGCGAAGGTTTATTGTTGTCCGGTGGTGATTTGATAAACCTCGGTACCGGTCGTGATGTTTTCAATCAAAATGCGGGTAAGGGAGAACAACTTGTTTTAGAAATGCATTCTCAGGACAAACAATTCAGCTGGGAATTTGACTTTGTTCCTGACTCAAATATTCTGCCGAACCATGGGAGAAAGGGTTTATTTCTGGATGACTATTTGACTTATTTCGAATTCCCTGTTTTTGAAAAAAACTTTCAGTATTTATCTGCTGAACATATCGGACCTCAAAAACAATATTCCAAATCGGAACTCGATGTGAAAAGAAACCGGAATATCGGCATTAAAGGTGAATTTGCGGTACATTATCTTTCCATGTTTGGAAATGAAAAAATAAAATTTTCCAATTTATTACATCCCTCTGCATTCTCTGACAGTGTTTTGCATCAGACTTCGGCCTGGTTGGGAGAAATCTCACCTGGTACAAGGCTCATAACCGAGGAGGTTAAAGGGATTGATTCTATAAGGCTGGGTATACAATTCGAAACGAAGACTGGTTATACCAATGATTTTTCTCCTGTGAATGTCGGGTTTGGTTTGATTTATGTTCTCCCGGTGGTGCTTTCACTGTTAATTGCTCCTCCCGGATCGATATTGTTGATTGAAAATCCTGAATCCCATTTACATCCCAAAGGTCAGGCTGCTATTGGCAGGCTTATGTCACTTGCCGCACAAAATGGCGTGCAGATTTTTTGCGAATCGCACAGCGATCATATTATAAATGGTGCCAGGGTTGCTGTTAAGAATGGGGATTTAACGAATGATAAGATCATGATTTATTATTTTGACAGAAATAAGAATGATGATGAACACAAATCAAGAGTTGCGGAGATATTGATTGACAGGAACGGAGAACTTTCACAATATCCCCAGGGTCTGCTTGACGAATGGGAGAATCTGCTGATTAAACTTATCTGAACTGATGGACCTGTTTTTCAATGAAATCTCTTCAAAGTATGAGGCAGAATCTATATTTCATGCACGCAAAAGGATGTCTGACTTCACAGAAATCTGTAAAAGGATTAAAGATGCAGGGTTTTCAAAATGCATGCGCCCGGATGATTTTTTTGAAAGTTCGATTTTAAAAGATAATACCAATTATTCATGGCTGAAAGATTTATCAGTCAGAAAGGATGAAAGAAACTTCATTCTCAGCTTTATGAGAACTCCCTTCGAACCTCAGGAAGATGAGAATATCGAAAGGTACATTTCCTTCAATTATCTCCTTGATGAGCCGGATGAACCCAATTTCAACGGAACCCTCACCAAAGGATTAGCCATGAGTTATATCTTTGATACACTAAGCATTGGCTTCCCATCCAATGAAGTGTGGGTTAAAAACAACATCAGCCTGATAGAGGAATCCAATGGTAACCGTCAGCAAGTTTCTGTCAGGCATCTGAGTACAGAGGAAGGTTTCAAGTATCACAATGATTGGTTCGCTTATCTTGTTGATTTGGTACTTGTTCAAACAGATGTTATACCTGATGCAAAAAAGATCCACGTGAGTGATGACCATGGTAAGGATAAATTGATGTTGTTTGCAAAAAAGCTGGTTCTTTCTCCTTATGTTATCGAAATACCTTATTCATTGCCTTTCGATACGTCGCGGAGGAGTTTAATCAGGAAGATGTATCCGGATGGCAGAATTGCTCTTACTTTATTACGAGATGACAGCGGGTATAGTTTAATGGTGCAGACCACAGGTCGGAATTACCGTGAAACGGAGGCCATTGCCCAAGTTTTAAAGGATAATTATTCAGATTAATCAAACTAACACAAAGTTTGATGTAAGTGGATTCATTGACAATCCTGATCAGTTTTCTGGGATTATTGGTAGCAGTTGGAGTCGCTCTTATTCCCTTCATCCGCAAGGTTTACTTTTGTGGTCCAGAACTGACCATCGAGTTAGTTACTAATGGAGGATCATCCGGGAACAGAGGGCTGGGATCATGGAATGATACATCAAATGGCTATATTGATGCCAATTCAGCGATTTATAGGTTTGAAGTTACAGGAATGTTAATCTGAGGATTACAAATAATTCTGAATTGACAGCTTATTATATGAAAAACAGATATGTAAGAAGACTCCCGAAAAGTCTGAGAGCTGTTGATATTTGAAAAATCCACTAAAATCGAATGTTGAAAATCTCTAAAGGGAAACTTTACGTCATTTTGATTCTTGTTCTTTCATTGACTCTTGCCGGGATCTTCTTTATCCCCTTTGCCGGAAGATATGTCATTCAGTCTGATGTTTTGCGGAAATCTGATGTGATTATCGGTCTGATGGGGTCCGTCCCGGAGCGTTCGATTCATGCAGCCGATTTATACCACCAGGGGATTGCAACCCGGATTATTCTGGTGGAGGATGACCGGGAGCCCTGGCAAC
>CAYLVY010000066.1:0-15876 GCA_964387205.1 uncultured Draconibacterium sp. | reverse complement strand
ATATTGATTCCGAGGCGGAGCAGTTCAAAGATGTCTGCATCCAGTTGGGAGTTCCGGCCGACAGCATCCTGATTCTTCCCGGAAGTGCCAAAAGTACACGCGACGAGGCGTTGATCCTCCGTACCTGGTTGTCTTCCTTCCCGGAAATGGACACCATCACCCTGGCTACCTCCTCCTTTCATACCCGGAGGGCCGCACTCATCTTCCGCACCTTCTTAAAAGATGCCGCCCATCCTGTGGTGGTTCAGGTTTCCCCATCGCCCTATTCCCTCTACACCCCGGAAAAATGGTGGACCGACCGCGAAAAAATCCAGCGGGTCTTCTATGAGTGGACAAAGATGGTGGCATTTGTCTTGTTTGAATAAATTCGCCTTAAATAGTCCCGGAAAATGAAGTATATTTGCAATTCGCGAATTGCGAATCGCAAATAATGTTACTATGAAAAAGCACAACGGAATGCGCCCTCAGGATATCGTTGTTTTGTCCGGAATTATCACCATGAACAGGGAAGACTGGAGGAACGTTGATCTGGCAAACTCTTTACAAATCAGTCCTTCAGAAATTTCAGAAGCGCTTAACCGGTGTCAGATTGCCCGGTTAATCGACTTGAATAAAAGAAATGTACACATAAATGCATTTCGTGAATTTGCAATCTATGGCCTGAAATATGTTTTCCCTGCTGAGCCAGGTCCGGTTGTCAGGGGTATCCCCACAGCTCATTCTGCTCCGCCGGTCAGTAATTATGTAAATTCAGAAACTGATGTTTATGTGTGGCCATTTCATGAGGGGAACCAAAGAGGGCAGTCCGTAGATCCCCTCTTCAAAACAGTGCCTGTTTTTGCGATGCGAAATAAAACTTTCTATGAATTAATGGCTGTTCTGGATACCTTTAGATTGGGCCGTGCAAGGGAAGTGAATTATGCCATGATTTATTTGGATGAACTCTTGAAAAATGTCCGGAATTAATATGTCCATGCTGCAGACTGTGGCAGCAGGTCTGAAAGATTTGAAAGACAGGGTGGTTTTTGTCGGAGGTGCAGTGGCGGAGCTTTATGCCACGGATCCTGCCAGAACCGAAATCCGCGCAACTCAGGATGTAGATTGTGTAATTGAAATCACCTCACGTGCCAGGTATTATGCCCTTGAAGATCAATTGAGAAAATTGGGTTTTGTTAACGATACTTCTGCTGATGCCCCCATTTGCAGATGGATATATAAAGGGATCAAGGTCGACGTCATGCCCACCGGTGAAACTGTTTTGGGGTTTTGCAATATATGGTATAATGAAGGGATAACAAACAAAGTCATCAAAACCCTGCCCAATGGTGATGAAGTTAGTGTTTTTAACACTCCTTATTTTGTCGCCTCAAAGTTGGAAGCTTTGAAAAATCGTGGAGGAAGTGATTTGCGGCTGAGTCACGATTTTGAGGATATCATCTACATTGTTGACAATTGCGTTTCCTTCAGAAATGAAGTATCTGATAGCGAAAGGGGCATAAAAGATTACCTTAAATTGAATTTTCGACTTCTATTGGAGAATCCCAACATTAATGAAGCTGTTGAATGTGCTTTACCTTATGGTACACAAATCGAACGAATTGAAAAGGTTAAGGAAACCATAAAACTCATTTCATCAATGTAATCATAACTAGTCTTCCCTCGTTTGCACCAGTTGCAAAATCCGGAAAACCTCCCGATGAGTATTCCCTTTGTCGGAAGGTATGTTATTCAGTCCGATGTTTTGCAGAGGTCTGATGTGATTATTGGCCTGATGGGTTCCGTCCCCGAGCGTTCGATTCATGCAGCTGACCTATACCGTCAGGGGATTGCAACCCGGATTATTCTGGTGGAGGATGACCGGGAGCCCTGGCAACCCTTGCTGTCCAAAGGCGTGCATATTGATTCCGAGGCGGAGCAGTTCAAAGATGTCTGCATCCAGTTGGGAGTTCCAGCCGACAGCATCCTGATCCTTCCCGGAAGTGCCAAAAGTACCCGCGATGAGGTTGGAAAAGTGGTGGAGCGACCGCGAGAAAATCCAGCGGGTTTTCTATGAGTGGACCAAAATGGTGGCGTTTGTGTTGTTTGAATAGAAACACTTCAATTCCCATTAAGAGCCTGATTCTATTTTTGAGACCGGCTCTCTGGCTGGTTGTCATTACCATCCTTTGCCTGATGCCGGCAGAAGATCTGCCCAGGGTGAAGGCTTTCGAATTTCCCCATTTTGACAAGCTGGTCCACTTCGGGATGTACTTTGTTTTTGCACTGTTGATGGTTCGCCCCCTGAGAATTAACCGGTGGCCGGTGTGGCCTGTGACCATTTTATCTTCCATGTTCGTGGGAGGGGTTATCGAAATTCTCCAATTTACCTTCACTTACCAGCGCTTTGCCAGTTGGGGCGATTTCGTAGCTGATATGACTGGGGCTGTTGTCGGATTACTGGCCTATGGATGGGTGGTAGCCTGTTTTGAGTGGGAGAAATATATTTAATGGTAGACGTAATCGGTGATCGGAAATCTGTAATCGGTGTGATAAATATCCCATTTTCTGAACTATCTGTAAAAAAGGTAACCAAAACCTTAGCAATCTCTTGCCCTATTGCATCAGGTGAGAACTGGGAGGCGAACCAACAGGAGTTTGCGATGCAGGTGCCCGGGGTGGGGGAGTTTTACGCTTCCCGCGGTTGTGAAGTGATGTATGCCCCCGTTTCCAGGGGTGGACGAGGAATGGATCAACATTTACCTCAACGGTCAGGTTTTGGCTGCCCTGATGCACCAGCGCAAGATCCTCAACTTCCACGCCAGCAGTTTTATTCATAATAATAAGGGAGTAATCTTGCTTGGGGAGACCGGTGCAGGGAAATCTTCCCTGACTGCGGCATTTGTCCTCTCCGGGGCGGGATTCCTCTCCGATGACTTTACCCCGGTGATCTTTGAAGGCGCAAAACCTTTGATATGGCCGGTCTACAAGAAAATCAAACTCCGTGAAAACACCATCCGGCAGCTCGGTATTCCCGATCATCTACTCAGTGGAAAGGAAAAGGTCACCGGTAAGTATTTCCTTCAGGTGGACCATGGGCAATCATCCCACTTTCCGCTGGATGTCATCCTGAAAGTGGAAATAGGGGAGGTGCCGGAGCCTCAGTTTATCTATCCTTCTTCCGCAGAGTCGTTTACCCTTCTTCGGAGTGAGGTCTGTTCCTGGGAGTTCCTGGCGGCCATGCCCGAAACCGAAACGGCATACCTTCAGCAACTGCTGGAAATCGTTCACCAGGTTCCCGTGATCAGGGTGGTGAGGCCGGTGGAGTGCGATGTGAAGGAGTTGTATCAGCTTGTTAAGGGATTCTTAAAAAACAAGTTATCTGTGATCCGGTGATTAAGGAGGCCTGTGATTCTGTGATTCTGTGATCCGGTGATGCGGTAAAAGGCGTCTACCATGGGTATGAAAAGGTAACTAGTAACTGTAAATGGATTTAAAATATATCCACATTTCGGTTTGAGCGATATATTCCGTAGAATATACCTGTTTCTGGTACCTCATAATAGTCTGGTTCATCTACCTTATCTGGGTGCGAAATTTCAGCTGACTGAACTGGTATTCTTACCATGGCTGGCTAATTCATTGAAAAATTTCAGGAAGATTTGTAAAGGGAATATTATTATACCAATGGACTATGTAGTTCTATTATGGTTTGTGTGTATGTTTTTCCCTTTGCTTGGCGGGATTGAAACCCGAACTGTTTTCGTTGAAATAATCGGATCGCTCTACCTTGTTATTCTATATTTTGTATTAAGGGTATCAATAGATTTGCTTCAGTTGGAAAGTATAGGTAAGGTATTTGTAAATTCAGCATGGGTTGCAGCTTTTTTTGCGCTTTCAGCCTGGATTTTGTATGTTATTGCCGGAATAAAAACACCACTGGTTCTGACAAGGTACTATCCATACTTGGGTGATGTTGTCCATCTAACTCCTTATAATGGTATTTGGAGGATTATTATTAGAAAATAAATATTCGCTATCCGACGCGCTTTGTAATTTATTTAATTCCCATTTTACCGATTACCAATCTACAAAAAGAAGGTTTGGTAATTTAGATTCCATTTGGACAACGAGTAATCGTTTGCCATATATTGAGGATAGTTTCTTATGGGTTGATGAAAATGCAGGAGTGTTGACTTTTTTGAATGGGAACATCTATTCTGAACTTGATAATCCAAACCCTGGGGAAAAATCAATACTTACTAAAGCAGAATTAGTTTATAATTTGTTTGTCAAACAAGGACCTGATTTTGTCAATCAATTAAATGGGGATTTTGTCATTATTATTTATGAATCCCGGAAAGACAATTTGTATGTTTTCAGGGATCATTTAGGGATAATTCCACTTTCATATATTGTAATAAATGATTCATTGGTTTATTCAACTGACATCATTCAGCTGTGCCGACTATTTCAAGAGGGAAACTCCTTAAATTCAGAGTTTTTTTTAAGCGAATTCCGTTTTGCGGATCTTACACAGACACCAAACCCAAAAGTAAAAAAGTTATTACCCGGGCATTATCTTAAGTTCTCAAAAGGTGATCTTGAAATGATCAAGTACTGGAAACCGGAAAAAATCAAAACGAACCACAAACTGAAGAAACAGCAGGTTTACGATCATTTTAAATATTTGATCGAAGATACCATTCGGATCAGGTCTGATAAAAGGTACAAGGCTGCAGCCCATGTGAGCGGAGGGCTTGACTCTTCAGTGATAGCTGCATTGGTAAGAAAAGAATATGCCGGACAAAAGACATTCTTGGGTTATTCTTGGTCACCGGAAAATTTTGAGCCAGTGAAAGTTGAATTTGATGAAAGAAATCTGGTAAGAAAAACCTGTGACATGAATGATATTAAACCTGTATTCATTGACCTGCATCTCGATGATTATCTTGTCCGGGCAAAAAACTACATACGGAATTTTGGCGCTTTTGCTGAAGAAAAAATTCTTGAACATGCAAATAATGAAGATATTAATCTAATTTTCAGTGGATGGGGAGGAGACGAATTTATCAGTAAAGGTGAACGAGGAATAAATACTGATCTCTTATTAAATTTGAACTTGGCATTATTCTTCAAAAAGAATTCCATCTTCAACCCCAAAAGATTTATTAAGACAATCTTGTATGATATTCTGTTCCCGGCAATTAATCTGGTTAACCTCAATCAAGCCAGATCACATAAGCAGTTTACACGGTATCTTAAGCATCCTTATTATAAAAACTATCTTCCATCGGTTAAAAAATTTTTATTTTACAGGTCGAGGAGAAAACTTCATTTGGGATTTCTATATTATTATCATATTTCTAACAGAACAGAGTTTTCCTATATCCAGGGATTTTTACATGGAGTTGAATATAGATATCCATTGCTTGATAAAAGGATTGTCGAGTATATGCTCACAGTACCAACAAAGTGCCTCGTTGATGGAGCTTATTCAAGGATGATACTCAGAGAGATCAGTAAAGGCTTGGTGCCTGAGGAAGTAACATGGATTAGAAAAGGTATCGATCCCGTTTATCAAAATAGTCTTTATCGAAATAGTCTTAAAGCATCCAAGATTTTTGTAAATATGCTGGATGAATATGAAGCAAATAGTGATTTATATTTTATAAACTTTGATTTGCTGAAAAAAGATCTTGAAATATTCAGAGAAAATAACAAATATCCAGAAGAATTTATTGCTAACATGGTTATTATAAATAGCATTCACGAATTTTCAATTTGCTATCGAAGCAAGAACTCAATGGCAAGTTAGGCAGTTTTAATAATTTAATACTGATGAATTTTCGGTTTGAATTTGGATAACTATCTCAATGTCAAAAAACAATAAGGGTTTAATGGATCCGGAACAACTTATTTGTGTTGGTTGTGGTTTCTGTTGTGATGGAACACTCTTTAACCATGCTGTCCTCGATTTAGGTGAAAAAGGAAATCTTCCTGAAAAGATTGAAGAACAATATTTCCTACTAAACGCTAAGGAATATTTCAAATTGCCTTGCCTTTATTTCGATGGGAAATGTACAATCTATGATCAAAAGAAAGCAAATATCTGTTCGAGATTCAGATGTCAGCTTTTGAACTATTTTGCAGATAAGAATTTGTCAAAAGATGATGCTTTGTCCATTATCCAAAGTTCAAAGAATTTGCGGGATGAATTATTAGAGGAGTTTGAACTACTAACAGGGAAAACTATAGTAAATACATTTCGCCAGTTATTGGAAAAAATTGGGAGAATTCAGAAAGATCCAACTAATCAATTACATAAGAGACCGGAATTTGAATTTTTTATTGCCCGGTGCAATATTTTTGAATCCCTGCTCATTAAACACTTCAAATCGGAAAAAGTATTCATGGATATGGTGATCACATCTGAATGAATCAAATATTGAGAGTCGTACGACTTTTCGATACGATAAAGGCATCCGCATGATCCATTCGATTCCCCGCGAAATCCTTCATTTACGACACCAGCTCAGCCATCAGCAGATTGATGACTTTCTCAAGGAACGTGCAGGATTGGAATTCCCGGAAGGTAAAGCTGCCAGCATGGCCAAACTGGATCAATTCATCCGCATTTCCCGCATTCTTTCCGCAAATGCCATCAGCTTCATCGTACTGAAAGGGCCTTTGCTTTCACTCCGGCTATACGGCGACCCTACCTTCCGCACCATTGGCGACTTTGACTTTTTCATCGATGAAATGGAAGTTCCGAAGACAGTGGCTATCCTGGGTGAGAATGGATTTCTTCCCAATGATCACTGGCCGGGAGAGCGCAAATTTCATAGTGCATGGAGAGCGGCGCAATCAGGTCTTGCTAGAAAATCACGAAACCAGCGCCCTGGTTGAAATGCACTGGCGGTTATTCCAGGTCGCTCCGGTAGCCGATAGTAAGGTCTTTGTGACAGTCCGGGCAAACCTTAGTGCCATTGAATTCGAAGGACTGTCCTTTACCGTCTTGGACAGGGAAATGGAGCTGCTTTATCTGGTCATGCACGGAGGGCATCATGCCTGGTTCCGGCTGAAATGGCTGGAAGATGTTCATCGGTTTATTTCGCAGGATTTGGTTGACAAAGGAAAGTTCACCGAACTGGTCGGCACCTTCAGGGCGGAACGGATGGTCAGCCTCTGCAATGCCCTTCTTCAGCGATTCTTTCCGTGTGACCCGGTGCTTCCGTGTACTTCGCAGCCTTCAGAGTTTGCTGTACGATATGCCATGGATCGGATTGCGGCTGAGAGAGAAAGGTCTTACCATACATTTCCGGGGTTAATAAGGTATTTCTTTTACATATTTACCTCCTATCGAGGTTTGGCATATAAAATGAAGGTGGTAAGGTATGCCGTTCATTCTGTATTTGATAAAGAGAATAGCCGGAAACCTTTTTCATCCCGGATAAAAGATGTATTATTACCGGGAAGATTTCTTAAACAGCGGTACAAAATTTAATCAATTTTAAAGAGAACCTATTATGCACTATATCCGGAAGAAAGAGACCATCTCGGGCAGACTACATGATGAACTGGTCATGATGGACATTCATAAAGGGAAGTATTTCTCCCTCGATCCGGTGGCTACACACATCTGGGACCTTTTGGAAAAATCTTTAACGGTTGATGAACTGTGTGTGCTTCTGATGGAAGAGTATGAGGTAGAGGAGGAGCAGTGCCGGAAGGATGTGGTGGAGCATCTGGGGGAGATGGTGAAGCTGGGACTGGTGCTGGAAACTGAAACAATTTGAAAATTTGAGAATGTGTCGATTTGAAAATTTGAGAATTTATAAGTGAATAGCTACCTTTTTATTGGAAAGACTTTCCGGCTTTTACGGGATCATCAGCCCGGGAAATTGCTCCTGATCTTCGGTCTTACCCTGTTCCAGGGCGTCAGCGGGGGATTTTCCGTCGTGTTGCTGATCCCCCTGTTGCAGTTGCTGAATGTAGGGGAGGGTGAACCTTCGGGCCGACTGGCGCTTTTCTTTCAGAACCTGGCAGAGAAACAGGGATTCACGCTCACCATCGAAACGCTTCTGTTTACTTATGTGGTGTTGCTGACGCTGACGGCGCTGATCCAGTACTGGAAGTCGATCCTTGATGCGGGGTACCAGCAGACTTTTATCTATCAGCTCCGAAGCCGGCTTTTTCGAAAGATCATTCTGGCCGACTGGTCGATGCTCAACAGCAAGAGCAAAACCAATCACCTGCAAGTGCTCACCAAAGAGGTGCCCAACCTGGCCAATTACCTTTACTTTTACCTGCGCCTGCTGACCACGCTGATCATCACCGGTTCTTACGTCGTATGGGCTTTGGCGGTTTCTGCAAAATTTACCCTGCTGGTGATCGTTGCCGGGGGGTTGTTGTTTTTCCTCCTCCGGAAATACCTGCGACGCTCCTTTTCGTATGGACAAAGCTATGTGGAATCCTACAGCCGGCTGCTGAAGTATATTGATGACTTCTGGTCAACGGTGAAAATCGCCAAGGTACACAGCTCCGAAGATTTTTACTACGCGAAATACGACGAAGCCACCACCTCGCTTCTGGATCTGGAATACCGGATGCAGCGCAACTGGTCTCTGCCACAGTTGATCTACCGCATGGCGGGGATTCTAATCCTGGTGGCCGTGGTGTATGCCGGCTACAAATTCGGGCAGGTTCCCCTGGCCTCCTTCTTTATCCTGATCCTCCTCTTTGCACGCATCTTCCCCCAATTCACCGGCATCAACACGGATCTCAACATGATTGTCACCAACATCCCCTCGGTGAAACTGGTGCTTCAGCTGGATGAGGATTTTGCAGACACTCCATTTGCCAGGCAGGAAAATCTACCAACCATCTTCCTGGAAAAAGAAATCCGTTTAGACCATCTTTCTTTTGCCTATACGGATGGGGAGCAACTTTTTGCCGGATTCTCTGAGACTATCCCGGTAAGGCAGATTACCGGCATCCTGGGTGAGTCGGGGAGGGGAAAGACCACGCTGATCGACCTTATCGCCGGTTTGCAATCCCCGCGATCGGGGCAGGTTCTGGTGGACGGACAGCCTCTGGAAGGGAAATTCCTGTCTGCCTGGAAAAACAGCATCGGGTACCTGCCTCAGGACGCCTTCTTCATCGACGGAACCTTCCGCGAAAATCTGGTGTGGGACAGCCGGGAGAACATCTCAGACGAGCATATACTGGAGGTGCTCGACCAGGTCAATGCCCTGCACCTGGTTCAACGATTTCCGGAAGGTCTGGATGCCTCGATCGCCAACTATCCGTATAACTTCTCGGGGGGTGAATGCCAGCGGCTTGCTTTAGCCCGTGTACTATTACGGAAGCCACAGTTGCTGTTGCTCGATGAAGCGACCTCTTCGCTCGATGCCGACAACGAACAGATCATCATGGAGGTGCTCTCCAGATTAAAGCAGCAAGTGACCATCGTCTTTGTGACCCACCGGGTGAGTTTGCTTCCGTGGTTTGACAAAGTGATCAAATTGATTTGAAAATTTGAAAATTTGATGATTTGAAAATGTGGGGGAGTGAAGTTTAAATTAAATCGCTATCTTTCGGTAACGCTTTTTGAGATTATTAACTATATTTGTACTAACCACTCACAACAGTTAGATGAATTGCCCAAATAAACCAAACCCTTATGCGTGTACGGATAAAAAGATTCCTGGATAAGGTATTCCTGCCGCGGTGGATCGTACTGGTAGCTGATTTATTGATGATCAGTTTCGTTTTCATGTTTACGTATCTGCTCCGATACAACCTGGTTTCCTCGGCGGTCGATGTACCTAAAATGGCCTTCCAACTGGCTGCCGGCTTTCCCTTCTTTCTGCTGGCTGCCCGGATCGTCAAACCCCATCACGGTATCATCCGTCATTCTTCGGTCCGCGATGCAGTGGCGGTTTTCAAGTTTCTGTTCCTGAGTGCTGCGGGATTGGTTCTGGCTTCTTTTCTCGGAAGCCGGTTTTTCCCTATCCTGCGGATCCCCTTTTCCGTGATCATCGCCTGGTTCTTTATCTCCCTGGGGGTACTTACCACTTTCCGGTTTTCCGTGGCCATCATCTATCGTAACCTGATCAGAAAACCTGATGCTGAAGAGAGTATGATGATCTATGGTGCCGGATCAATGGGCCAAATCACCAAAGGGGTGATCGAAAATGACGACAACCTCCACTACAAGCTGATCGGATTTATCGACGACAATCCCGGCCTTTACCGGAAAAGGGTGGACGGACTGATGGTTTACTCGCAGGAAGAGGCCTTTGAAAAAGTAGTCGGCCCTAAAAAAGTGAAAGAGGTTATCATCGGGATTACCTCTCCGAGAATCACTAAGGAACAGAAACGGTTGTTTGTGGACCGTTGTATCGAAAAAAGTATCCGCGTCAAGGATGTTCCCGATTCCTCGGAATGGCTGAATGGTAACTTTTATGCCAGCCAGATCCACGATGTGATGATTGAAGATTTGTTGGGACGCGATCCCATCGAAATTGAGAATCCGGAATTGGCCTGCTGGATTCACAAGACCAAGGTGATGATTACCGGGGCCGCCGGATCCATAGGCACTGAAATTGCATTCCAAGTGGCTAACCTGTTCCCTCACTGCATTTGCCTTGTCGATCAGGCGGAATCCCCCCTGTATGAACTTAAAAATATCATTGGCTCCAAATTTCCCGATGTTGAACTCATACCCGTTGTAGCTGATGTGACCGATGGTTACCGTATCAGACAGATTTTTGAGAGGTGTGTCCCTGACATCATCTTCCATGCCTCGGCATACAAACATGTGCCCTTCATGGAGGAACACCCCTATGAAGCCATTCGCACCAACATCATGGGGACAAAAATCCTGGCAGACCTGGCCGTGGAATTCGGCGTGAAGAAATTTGTCATGGTGTCAACCGACAAGGCCGTGAATCCAACCAACGTGATGGGGGCCACCAAGCGGATATGCGAGATGTACACCCGTTCGCTTTACCACCGCAATGGCATGGATACCCGGTTCATCACCACCCGTTTTGGGAATGTCCTGGGAAGCAACGGGAGTGTTATCCCCCTTTTCCGCCGGCAGATCAGTCTGGGCGGTCCGGTGACGGTTACCGACAAAGAAATCATCCGTTACTTTATGACCATTCCTGAGGCTTGTCAGTTGGTACTGGAGGCGGGATTTATGGGAGAGGGGGGAGAGATTTTCCTGTTCGACATGGGGCAACCGGTGAAGATTTACGAACTGGCTGAGAAGATGATCCGGCTATCGGGATTTGTGCCCCACAAAGACATCAAGATTATCGAAACAGGTCTCCGTCCAGGTGAAAAGCTTTTTGAGGAACTTCTGGCCAACAAGGAAAGGCATATACCGACTCATCACGAAAAGATCATGATCGCTACGATTGAACCCTATGATTTTAACACGGCCATTCAGAAGATCAACGACCTGGTGGCCCATCTGAACAGGGAGAGTGTGGAGGAGCTGGTGATGCGAATGAAGGAGATCGTGCCGGAGTACAGGTCGCAGAATTCGAGGTTCGAGAAGCTGGATGCGGGGATGGCACGCGGATGACGCGGATCCGACGGATCTTCACGGGTTTTATTTGTGGCGCTCTGAACCTATTTAACCATTGGTTGCAAACCACAGTTCTTTGTTCCGGTTTTTTTAGATCTGTGACAATCCGTCAGATCCGTGTTGTCCGTGTTCTATTGTAAAAGTCATGCTGAAAGAAGATTTAACTGAGAAAATTATCCAGGCATTTTTCAATGTGTACAACAATCTGGGCTATGGTTTTCTGGAGAAAGTCTACCAGAACGCCCTACTGATCGAATTGACGGAAATGGGCCTCGACTGCCGGAGTCAGGTCCCCATCAAGGTGGCGTATAAAGGGGTTAACGTAGGTGATTATTATGCAGATATTATTGTAAATAACTGTGTAATCCTTGAATTGAAGGCATGTGAAGCTATGTGTGAAGACCACGAACATCAATTAATTAATTACCTGAAGGCGACAGATCAAGAAATTGGTTTACTTTTGAATTTTGGGAAGATCCCGCAGTTCAAACGGAAAATCTTCACCAATGACAGAAAAAGATGATTGAATATTTATAAATTGTTGTAATTGAAAGAATTATGAAAAAGACATTTTTGTTGGTTGTATTGGTTGCCGGATTGGCATTTTCGAACATGGTAAGTGCGCAGACCGAAGAGAGTGAGAAACCTGCATTGGTGAAATGCATTGACCTGGGTGTGGGGTATGTCCCCAAGAACGACATAGAGGCGCTGCGGGCCAGTGTGGCGTTGAACAACATTGCATTTAAGCGTTTTGGGGTGTATATCGCCTTTGAAAACGGAACTGGTGGCGATTATTTTACCAACATTATCGGGGTGACCGGATCGGTAACCCATTTTATGTACCTGTATGCCGGCGTGGATGTGTTTACCAAGTATGGCCTCATTGAAAAGGGTGACGGTTGCCGTAAGGACTTCGGCGTGGGAATCAATCCATTCAGCTGGGCTCTGGTCAAGGTGGGCTATTCCAACAGCGTCGGACCCCTGGCCGAAATCGGTGTAAGGATTCCGCTTGGAAAAAATTGATTATTCAGCACACGGATTAAAAGCGACTGAGAGACTAAGAGAACGAAGAGAGCGAGGAAAAGCATGGAGCTTGGGGCAGGGGGCATGGAGTTTGTCCGGCATACGAATTGAGAATTGGATGCAGGAGGAGAGGGAGCGACTGAGCGACTGAAATACGGATCGTATTGTGAATCCGGACATAACCTGGAACTCTGGAATCCTGGAACCTGGAACCTGGAACCTGGAACCCTGGAACCTGGAACCTGCAATCCTGGAACCTTGGAACCTTGGAACCTGGCGCTGCGGAGTCCGGATCACTGTCCCAGGCCAGCTGCCATTGAACTTTTATATCAGTGAAGATCCGTTGCATCTGCGTCATCAGTGTTCATAGCTTACGCCCCACCAATATATTTGACCTTATGAGACAACTGGCATTCATCCTCTTTTTGATTGTGGGTTTGTTTGGCAGGCCGGGGGGTGGGCTACGGGCAGCATGCAGAAAAGGTGGCGCAGTCACTGGCGGGGGAGGGTTTTGAGAATATCCGGGCACTCTACGCCGATTCCTCCTATATTTTTACCTTTGAAAATCCAGTATACCGTTCGGTCCCCGATGCCCTGCGGATGGCCATGCAACTGGCTGCCAACGGTCTGCCGCCTGAGTCGGATGTCAAAATCCTGCTGCTGGAAAAGGATCTTCCCCGGATGGTGGTCTCCTTCAGGGCAGGCGACTGGTTAAGCTTTTTAGGGGGTGATCTCCCTCCCGGACAGGTTTCCCGGATCCTTACACTCAGTGAGGATACCCGGGAAATCTGGTTTTTTGTAAGGCAGGAAAACCCATTGCGGTCGGGTGCCGGAAAAAGCGACCTGGTGCTTTACCCCCAGTTTGCCTTTGAAAACACCCAGCTTGACCAGATCTACGAAATCCAGCTTAACCTGGCGCCGGCATGGCAAATCAGCCTGTGGCGCGGCGGACAGTTGACCGGTCAGGTGATTCTTCCCCTCTACAACGAACTGGGGCACGAGGGCGACTTTGTCCGGCCCGGCCAGCTCTTCCTCTCCCAGGATTTCCGGGCGGAGAAGCTGACGGCAAGGGTGGCTGCCGGCAATTTCGGGAGCAGCCGCTACGGGGGCGACCTCTCCCTCTCATACCTCCTCCCCGATGAAAACTGGAAACTGAAACTCCGCATGGGACTCACGGGCTCCTCCCACTTTATCGACGGGGAGTGGATGCACACACCCGTGCGTACCCTCACCTACGCCCTCCTGGGCTCCTGGTTTATCCCCCGCTGGAACATCGACCTCGAAGGGGGCGTGAGGCAATACCTCTACGGCGACACCGGTCTCTACGGGAGTTGCACCCGCTGGTTCGGCCAGACGGCAGTGGGCTTCTATGCGTTGGCAGGCGAGGAGAGCTTCAACGGCGGATTCCACTTCACCTTCGCCTTCCCCGTCAGAAAACGACCCCGCAACCACCTCTTCCGGGTCACCCTCCCCACCCACCAGGACATGGTTTACAATGCCGGCACCGAATTTTACTAGAGCCAGGACTACCGCGTGGGTCCCGGCACCAACAGGGTGCGGGAATTCTACAATGCCGCTTACCTGAAAAGTGAACTCCTGAAAAAGTAATTTTCATTTTGGGGCTTACAATTCCTGATTTTTTATTGGGGTTGCATTACTTAATATTATTTTTTGTTATATATTTGGTTCAGATTGATTGCAGTGGGATTTAAAATGCAGCGTGAAATCTGTACCCCGCTTTCTCAATTCAATCGGGCTAATGGATAATATTTAACTTTTAAACAGATGACAAACCAAAAAAAACACAAAATCCTCCTTTTGCCGGCACTTGTGTGCTTTCTTTTCACCTCCTGTGTGAAAACCGATGTCATGCAGACTTTCAACGATGTCTTTGACACCTCCGGGATAGAAGTGCTGAATGCAAAGATGGCCTCGGCCAAAACCGTGCAGGATCTTCCTGCAGAGATGCTGCAGGTCTCCTTGGTGGTTCCAGAGAAGTTCAAAAAGCTTTCACCTGCGGAAATTGCGGATTGGTACAGCGCCAATATCCGGTTGTCGGATACTGAGGTAGACCTGCTGCTGCGCAACGACTCCAGAACCTACATCGACGTGATCAACCGGATGGCCAGCTTCCCCCCGGAAATGGGCTCCCTGACTGCCGCTGATTTCAAGGCGCTGAAATCCAGTTCGCTGGACAAATACCTTATCAGGGTGGTCGAGCAACCCGACAACTTCTACTCCACCGACTACTATTCCGCGGTCATGGCCATGCAGGATTACCTTAAAAGTGCTGTCATCAACCCGATGAAATCCACCATCACAATTCCTCCCGGATCGGGGGAATATCCTGCACCACAGGTCTATTTGCTCTATTATAAGGTCATCTCGCTGAACAACATCTGGGATATGTGGTGGACCTACTGGAGTGACGGTACACGCACAAAACACAAAGGCGCCGCAGGGTCGTTCCCGGGGTGAGCACACGGATGACGCAGATCTTCGCCTTGGCGTTCAAAATTGTTCAAAGGTTCAAAGGCACTACGTGCCGTTCAACAGTTGTTCAAAGCCTTCGGCTTCGCCTTGGCGTTCAAAAGCCCTACGGGCCGTTCAAAGGTTCAAGGGTTTAAGTCGAAGTGTAGCGGAGATCCCGACCGTAGCGTCGGGAGGTTGTTCCAAAGTTCCAAAGTTCCAGGGCTTCGCCGTTCCAAATGCCTGCGGCGTTCCAAAGTTCCAGGGCTTCGCCGTTCCAGGTTCCAGGTTATGTCCGGATTCACAATACGATCCTTTATTCAATCACTCAATCGCTCAATCGCTCAGTCGCTTAGTCTCTTAGTCGCTCCCTCGCTTAGTCGCTGCGCTCCATGCCCCATGCTCCATGCCTTTTAATCCGTGCAAATCCGTCTCATCCGTGTTCCATTTACCGGATCACCGGATCACCGGATCACAAAAAAACTTAGTCCTTAGTGCCCTGTTTGTAAAAAAATTCATGGTCCGATTCTGCATATCCATCCTTTTCTGCGCCTTTTCCCTGGCACTCTCCGGGCAGCCGCTGAATGGCACCACGGGGTTGCTGAACATCCCCTCCGCGGAGATGCAGGCCGACGGCACCTTCTTCGCGGGAGCCAATTGCCTCCCCGATGCGCTCACCCCCGGGACTTTCGATTACGACACCGGCAACTACTACTTCAACATCACCTTCCTTCCCTTCTTCGAGTTCAACTACCGGCTGACACTGATGAAGGTAGCCGAAGGCAACTGGAACCAGGACCGTTCCT
>CAYLVY010000065.1:13461-21061 GCA_964387205.1 uncultured Draconibacterium sp. | reverse complement strand
ACTGCTGGGCCCCAACCGGAATCCAAATGCCATTGGAAAGTTTTTTCCATTCGTAACTGTCCTTGAATGGACCACCATCCAGTACCAGGCTATCGCCCGGACAAAGACTGGCATCAGCTCCAAGATAAAGTGTGGAAAAGTCGGAAAAGAAGCCATATTCCGAACTGGCGCCCACATTATTGAGGATGCCAAGATGAAACTTGCCATTGGTATTTTCCAGAATGTTGGCGCCAAGCGGCACTTCGCTCACCGGCTTATTGTTTTGCCGGCAGAAAACCCAGTTGCCGTTGGTGCCCTGTACCGGCAGAAATTCGGGGGCTGTGATCAATCCGTTGTTTCCGTTAAGTTGGAAAGATCCTTCATTCCCCGATCGGGTCAGGATCATCATGGCAAAGGCGTTGTTGGTGGAACGGTTGAACCCGACTTTTCTGGAGCCTGTACAGGAGTCGTGCGGAAGAACCGAGGCTCCGGCCTCACCCGGATGACCGGTAAGATGATAGGCATACGCGGGCTTGCTTGTCCTGACCAGGACTGTGGTGGCTTCCGGTGTTATTGCATGGCTGTATTGTTCGCCAGCGTTAAGAGTGGCAACCGGTAGCCCGCTACCATCGATCCTCACTTCGGTGCCATCCTGTGTGGCCGTGATATATAATCTCTCGTCATTGTTGCCGGGCGGGATGTTGTCCGCATATCCCTTAATCGCGATGTATTCCCAACCCAGCAGGTTTACCGGTACGATCTGATCACCGATTATATCCCATCCTCCTGTCAGGATGGAATCGTCACTGATGGTGATGGCAATCGGCTTATCGGAGGTAACGCGGGAACCGGCCAGCGATGCTGCTGCAGAGGTGTTGAAGGTCCTGGCGCTGTATGTTTCTCCCCGGTTCAGGATTACCTGGAAAGGTTGATGGGCCGGATGGCCTTCGATATCGATGGATGGAATGATCGTGATGGTAGTGGTATCCCGGGTCGCAACAATATCGAATGCCTCACTTCCGCAATTGGTCTGATTGGCGTAATGTGTCTGTCCGGAAATGTAAAAGTCGGTACCCAGCGCATTCTTGCCCTTGAAGGGGAAAATTGCCGGGTTGCTTGCGTTGTTGATCTCGTAATAAGCAGTAATATACTGATCGGATGTAAGCTGGAATCCTTTTCGCAGTATGGTATTGGGTGGACGGTTTTCAATACTGTCGAGCCATGTATTATTGCCGTCAATCTCATCCAGCCGTATCGAGTAGGTTGTATTGGCCGGAATATTGGCTTTAACAGGTTGAAAGCCGGGGTTGGCAGGCATCCTTAAATTAATACTGGCCGGCTGGTCCGTTGTCGAAATCCTGATGAAAACAGGCCGGTCGCCATGATTGTCGGATGCCTCCGGGGCGGTAAACCAGAATTCGGTGTCAGTTTGGCCTTCAACCTGCAACGATCCGAAGGTAATGCCCAGCATGAAGATGCAGAAAACCAGTAGATATGTGCAGTAATTAGATTTCAGCATCAAGCCGGTCGGGAAATTTTCGTAAAGTTATAAAAAAAGAAGATGCGCTTTTGCTACATTTACCGGATAGTTTACCATGGTTCAGGATGATCTATCAACAGGTATAAAACGAAACGATGAGAATTGAAAAGGATTTCAGGGGGGAAGTAGCGATACCCGCGGAGGCCCTGTACGGAATTCATACAGCCAGGGCATGCCGGAATTTTCCCGACACCACGCGGTTTCATCCAGAATGGTACCGGGCGGTCGGAGTTGTAAAGCAGGCTTGCTACCAGACGATTTTGGCCTTTATGAGGGCGATCAGGAAAAAATTTGAAGATAACCCTGAACAAATGGAGCGGATACTGCAGCGCCTGGGCCTCCCCAATGAAAGAATTTATATAAGTCTGGAAAAAGCAGCGGCTGAAGTGGCTGAAGGAGCCCATTTCGATGCATTCCTGATCCCCGCATGTTCCGGCGGCGCAGGGACAAGTATCAACATGAATGTTAATGAGATCATCGCCAATGTCGCCCTCGGGATGATGGGATTATCCCCCGGAGAGTATGCCACCATCGACCCTGTGGAGCATGCCAACCTGTATCAGTCAACCAATGATGTGCTCCCTACTGCCCTCAAAGTAGCCATCATGAAATTGCTGCAGGAGCTGGAAGTCACCGTCAATGACCTCAGGCTGGAGACTGAACAGCAGGAAAAGCGCGTGCTAAATGTGATGCGGCCGGGTTATACCCAGATGCAGGAGGCGGTGCCCACCTCATTCGGAAAACTCTTCAGCACATACAATGAAGCGCTTTCCAGGGACTGGTGGAGGGTTTCCCGTTGCTTTGAACGTCTGAAACAGGTCAACCTGGGGGGAAGCGCGGTGGGAACCGGGCTGGCGCTCCCACGGTTTTTTATTATGGAGGTCGTTGGCAATCTTCAAAATATTACAGGGCTGCCAGTTGCAAGAAGTGAGAACCTGTCCGATGCTACAAGCAACCTCGACAGCCTGGTGGAGGTACACGCTATTCTCAAGGCCCATGCCGTGAACCTGGAAAAGATGTCAGGCGACCTTCGCCTGCTCGCCAGCGACATCGGGCCCCGTGCCATCATTATTCCGGCGGTTCAGGTGGGTAGTTCCATCATGCCCGGTAAAGTGAACCCCGTCGTGCCGGAGTACGTGATCAGTGTCGCACATAAGGTGTATGCCAACGATATGCTTGTCAGTTCACTTGCAGGCCAGGGATGCCTCGAACTGAATGCCTATCTTCCCGTGATCGGTCATGCCATCCTGGAATCACTGAAGCTTGTGATCTCTGCCGACCAAACGTTGAGGGAAAACCTGATGGCCGGAATCGCTTTTCGGGTAGAGGAAACCTTCCTGAAATTATTCCGAAGTCCTTCTCTTACCACCGTGTTGGTGCCGGTGATCGGGTATCACCAGGCATCGGAACTCGCCGGCTATATGAAGCAGCATTGCGCAGATATTTTTAAGGCAAACCGCGCCACCGGTTTTCTTCCCGACGATAAGCTCCAAAACCTGATCCGTCCTGAAAATCTGTTGAAACTTGGCTTCACACTCTCCGATCTGGAATAGTCCGATAAGGAAATCTGAAAAAAAATGTGCATCTTTATCGAAAATTTCAGATATGATCCGACGATTATTCACTATATCATTCCTGATTTGGATAATTTCCCTGGCCGGTTTGAATGGTTTCGCCCAAAGTTTATCCCTGTCCGATTCAGCAGGCTTCATTGCTCCCAATTCCGTGATATTTCAGTCAGGTGATCCCGGTCACGGCGCCTTCAATACCTACGTGTGGGTGACCAACGCCAGCGGAAGCACCATTGAAGTGAAATGTAAAAAAACGGAGATCAGCATGCTGGATTCCACCCTGGTCTTTATATACTGGGCCGGGATTTGTTATAGCCCGAATGTCTATGTTTCAACACATACCCAGCTTATCGGGCCTGGTCAGGTTTATAATGGATTTAAGGGAACTTATTATCAGGCAAATCACTCCCTCTATCCGGCCGGTGAATCGAAGATCCGCTGGACCTGGTTCAGCGCAGACGAGCCCGATGACTCTGTCAGTGTTACGGTTATATACAGTACGCTGCCTGTTGGCATGGCCGGCAGAGGGAGTGATATTCAAAACCGGTCTACGGTTGCACCCAATCCGGCTGGCCGGTATATCAATCTTTATCCTGCTTCCTGGCTGAAGGCCCCCTTTGAAGTTTACCTTAGCAATACAGCCGGAAGGGTTTTGCGCAGGTATCAGATTCCGCATGCGGGCGATCGGGTGAACCTTGATGTGTCAGGAATGGCAAGAGGCCATTATTTATTGCAGATCATTCAGAACGAAAAAAACCGGGAGGTGATAAAAATATCGATTGATCCCCGTTAAAATTCAAATCGCCGGCTTTCGATCATCTGAAATCCGGAATCTGTCAGGCGATACGCTCATTCCGCTCCTTCTCCAGTTTCTCGATCCTGTCGACAATTGACTGGAGATTGCGGAAATGAACGATCGATCGCCGGTATTTGCTCACCTCCATGGCAGGGCTGCCGAGGAAACTTTGACCCGGTTTGGTGATGCTTTTCGACACCCCTGTTGCACCGCCCATCGAGGTGTTGTCGGCGATGGTGAGATGCGGTGCCATGGCAACGTGGCCGCTGATCAGACAGTTTTTGCCCACTTTGGTAGAGCCCGCAACACCGGTGCCGGCGGCAATAAAGGTGTTTTCGCCAATCTCACAGTTGTGGGCGATGTGGATCAGGTTGTCGAATTTCACCCCGCGGCGGATTATGGTAGAGCCGAGGGTGGCCCGGTCGATGGTGCAGTTGGCACCCATCTCCACATTGTCTTCGACGATCACGTTCCCTATCTGGGGAATTTTCTTCCCTTCGTTTTGAGGGACGAAACGGAACCCGTCGCTGCCAATGACTACACCGGCATGGAAAATGCAGTTATTCCCAATCACGATATCCGAATAAATTTTCACACCGGGGTACAGGGTAGTGTTGTCGCCGATCCGGGTGTTGTCGCCGATATAGGTCTGAGGGAAAATTTTCACATTGTTGCCAATCCTTACATTCTCTCCGATGTAGGCATACTCTCCGATGTACAGGTTTTCGCCGAGCATGGCCGACGGAGCGATGAAACACTGCTTTGAGATTCCCGTTTTGTTGTTTCTGATCTGATTGTACACCCCGAGCAATTGCCCGAACGCCACCTCCGCGCTGTCAACCCGGACCATGGTACACGAAACAGGGCGCTCCGCGGCAAAAGATTTGTTGACGATGACGATGGAAGCCTCGGTGGTGTATATGTATTGTGTGTAGAGCGGGTTTGCCAGAAAGGAGATGGAGCCTGGTTCGCCCTCTTCGATTTTTGATACTTTATGAACCCTGATTTCAGGGTCGCCTTCGATGATTCCGTTTACCAATCCGGCGATTTGTTTTGCTGTGAATTCCATAGTCGGGAATTTTGAATTGAAGTGAATAGCATCCGGAAATCAATAAGGTATGAAAATGTACAGGCACCCCTCAGTTTGATCCTGTCCGGGAGGCCAAAGATATTTAAAAATCGGATATCCAATGGTAAGTAATGTTCAGCGATTCATGAGTGGATTTTAATTCACCTGTTCGCAAGCACCTGTTGTTATGAAATCATTTACCAGATTGATAAATTTCTGTTTCCCAACCTAAAAAGCCCGGATAGCGCGCACATAGTATAGTTCGTTCTTACTGCTGCAAGCTTGAACACCAGTGAGGATGTTCTGGTGCCAGGCGCCGGCTGGATCACACTCAGTAGCACACCAGTATACCAAACCAGAAAAACCGCCAACATAGTTCCTGTTCAGGCGCAATAGGTTTAATTCGTAGGCGGAGGGTAAGTACCAATCACCATATAAAATGCCGTCGAAAGTCACAGAATAATCGGCGCAAACTTTTGCAGCAAAACTACCAGTTTGATTATCTGATAATTGTGTTGCAACGATAAGGGTCGTATTCATGACCCCTGCATGCAACCCGTCGCCGGAAGATCCTGTAAATCTATATATTCCGTTATACCATTGTTTCCCGAATGATTGATCAGTTGTGGCAGCGATCAATCCATGCTGCCCGTCATCATAGACGTAAAACACCTTGCCTCCGCCATAACTTTCACCGAGGTAATGTGTATTACTAACCCAGGAAGAACCATTATACGTTTCGTTGCAATTCTTGTTGGTATTGTACACTGTAAGTCCGGCAGCGGGTGAAAGAATGGCATCGCGCTGTACAGTGGACATCCGTGGTGGCAAAAAGCCTCTCGATGTTGATTTCAAATCGAGTATTGCCGATGCATGCGGGGTACTGTTGTCGGTATTTATCCCGGCTTGGGTAAACAACGCGCTACCGTTTACCGATAATTTATCACACGACGACAAAACACTTCCACATGCAATATTGCCCTCACTCCGGTTGAACAGCATGTGTGGCCCATACTTTGTTCCTCCCGATCTGCCCCAAAGTTCCATCTGGTTTCCGGCTCCATCATACATCCAGTACAGGCCATTGGTGCCTCCGTCCTCGGCTAGCAAAAGAGTAGCGCTGTCGCCTGTAAATATGGAAGTTATTTTTATCTCCGTGTTTGAATTGGATGTACTCACATGCAGCTTCCCCGACGGATAGGCTGTCCCAATACCCACGCTCCCGGCAGAATAGTGTATGTTGCTGCCTTGCGATAACCATTGGCTACTGACCACCTCCCAACCGGGGGCAGAAGGCGTTCCTTTGTTGGAATAGAACAGATCGTTGTCGGTGCAGTAGATCAACAGGCCCTTGGCAGGATTGCTGATAGCATCACGCTGGGCCGCCGTCATCCGGGGTGCCAGCATTCCCTTTGAGGTTGATTTGACATCGAGCATGGCCGATACATCGGGATTACTGCTGTCGGGGTTGATCCCTACCTGGGCAAATAATGTACAGCTAACAAACAAAAATATTGTAAAAAAGGTTGCAGTTGTTTTCATCTTGGATGGTTTTGGGTTGGGTAGATAAGAAAGTTGTTGTGCAATGTGGAAAGAAACGGTAAAAATAGGAATAAATTCATATGGATATCAAGCGGGGATAATAACGGCCGGAATTGTTCTTTTTAGTTGCAATCGCAAATAATATTATGTATATTGCGTTCCTTTTTCGCAGTTCACTATCCGACCGGAAACCCTGTTCCCTCGACCTGAGGTTCATGCTTTCAGCTAAGTCTGAAATGCAAACAAATGCGAGGTTTTTGCTTTTGACCGGTCTTGTTTCGACGGGGAACCGCCTGAATTTTCCTTCTTCCATTTTTCCTCTCACCTTCTTTCAAAGATATTTTCCGGAATTTTTCCGGCCATTTTCAAACCAATCCATCATCAAACCCAAAAATCAAAACACCATGAAAACAAAAAAACTTTTGCTCATTGTTCTTTTTGCCGTGCTGACTACCAGCGCGTTTGCCATCGTGCGCACCGTCAGCAACAACACCAACAGCCCCGGGCAGTACACCAGCCTGCAGGCCGCCGTGGATGCCTCCGGGATTACCGGCGACACCATCATGGTGGCCGGTTCACCCACCAGTTATGGAAATGTGACCATTGGCAAACGGCTCGTGCTGGTGGGGGCCGGTTGGCACAACCCTTATGGACAGAATACTGTTGTAGATAATATCTACCTGGTCAGGTCCAACGATTTTGTCAATTCTGCCGGAACAAAGATCATGGGATTTTATGTTAATTCATATGTCAATTTTTTACCAAGTTCAGGAGGTGGATTTTTTTCCCCGGTGAATATTTTGATTGAACGATGCTATATCAATGTTGTTGAATTTGGATCTAACGGAGGCTATAATGCACTAACTTATGAAAATGACACGATCAGGAATTGTTTCATTGCCGGATATTTTAATCTCGGAAGTGTTTATTACACTAGTATTTATGGTCCCGGAGGTATCCACATCCACAATAACTTCTTCAACGGCGCCTATCTGAATGGTGGGGGCGCCAATCAAAGCTATATTTTCGTCCGCAACAATGTTTTCGTGAACAGGGCTGCAGTTATCTTCAACGCTGTCAATAACTGGGTCATCGAAAACAAC
>CAYLVY010000065.1:0-13451 GCA_964387205.1 uncultured Draconibacterium sp. | reverse complement strand
ATAGCCGGCTACATAAACATCGTAGGCTCTTATTATCCAACTTGTTTTGGACCCGGAGGTGTACACATCCACAATAACTTCTTCAATGGGGCCTATGTCAATGGTGCAGGAACAAGTCATAATTATATTTTCCTACGCAACAATATTTTTGTGAACAGAGCCTCATCTGTCTTCAATTCCAATGTCTATAACTGGGTCATCGAAAACAACATCTTTTACGGGGCATACCCCACCGGGGCCACCAATTCGGCCTTTACCAAGAACATCGGGTATATGTGTCCCGACATGCCCGGGGCCGGGAATATCGGTTCGGGGAATATGAACAACACCAACCCGCAGTTTGTCAACTTCCCGTTGCTTGGCGGGGGGTTCAGCTGGTCGCACGATTATCATCTGCAGGCAGGTTCTCCCGGGATTGGCGCAGGAACCGACGGAACCGAGATTGGGATTTATGGCGGGATGCTGCCCATGGAGATTGGCGTCAATCCTCATTTTCCGCAGATGATGACCCTCACGCTGCCCAGCGGAAGTTCTGTTCCGGCGGGCGGAACACTGAATGTCCATTTCACCGCGAAGAAACAGAATTAAGGGTTTTTCGCTATGAAAAATCCTGTCTTTCGGGTCTTGCTGCTGCTATTGATCTTTGCGGCGGCGATATCGCGTGCACAGGTAATCACAAAAGCTGAGTACTTTGTGGATGTCGATCCCGGCGTGGGGATTGCCACGCCGCTGACACTTTTACCCGGGGATACGGTGATCAGGGATTTCAGTTATTCAACGGCAGGTCTTGCCGCGGGTTTTCACAGGATGTATGTGCGAACGTGCGACGAGGCGGGAAGATGGGGCATCGCGATGCCAACGCTGTTCTATATCTATGGAACAGAGCCGGATCCGGCTTCGCTTCCACGCTATTTTCCCATTGTCCGGGCTGAATATTTCTTCGATTCAGATCCCGGTGTTGGCTTAGGCACTCCCTTGCCGCTCATCCGGAACGAATCCGTTTCTGTTGACCGTTATCTATTGGTCAACGGGCTGGATACCGGGTACCATTACCTCTACATCAGGGCAATGGATGAGCGGAATATCTGGGGAAATGCGTCGCGAACCCGTTTCCACGTGGATACGGCGATTTGTGCCTACCCTGTTGCCAACTTTACCTGGGATACCGTGACTTACGGAACACCCTGCCACCTGACCAACCTGACACCCCATGTCACCGGGACCATTTACCAATGGGATATCACCGATTCCCCGGCGGCTCAATACTTCACACAAAATGTCATTCATACATTCAGCATTCCCGGCTATTATACTGCAAAGCTGACAGTTACACGTTCTCTGGGCTGCGATGCAAGCATCATCAAAGATATAATGACAGGCCCATTGCCCGATAAGAATATTCTGATTGCGGGCTCCACTACACTGTGTGAAGGCGATTCGGTGATCCTGACCTCCAACAACTATGAGGAAGGAACCAGCTACGACTGGAACACAGGAGATACCAGTCGCGCCATCGTTGTTAAAACTTCCGGTCACTATTACTGTTGGGCTACAAACAGCTACGGGATCTTTATCCGGTCGGAAATTGTGGATGTAACGGTTCATGATGTCCCTCTGGTAACCGTGAGGACCTTCGACGCAACCGGCGGTCTGGCCAACGGATCGGCCTGGGTTGAAGTTACCGGTGGTTCTTCAACTTTAGGCATTACCTGGAACGATGGTTATGGGGGTTTCATTCGCAATGACCTTGCTTCGGGCAGTTACGCGGTGACGGTGACGGATGGCCATTGCCCGGTGGTGAAGTTGTTTTCGATCGGTTCCGGTCCGGTTCTGCCCGGAAATATCATCGCCGCCGAATATTTTTACGATACCGATCCCGGTGAAGGCAACGCCACACCTATAAATATCTGGGCAGGAGATACCGTTGATTATAAGTTCACTACACCTACGGGAGGATTGTCGATCGGGTTTCATTACCTCTATATCCGAACGAAAGATACCTGGAACCGTTGGTCCATCGCCACCCGTTCGATGATCTCCGTGTATGATCCCTATCCAACGCCGGTTGGCAAAAACCAACCGCTGCTCACCGAAGCCGAATACTTCATAAACACCGACCCGGGTATCGGAAACGGTAGTGATATTCCTGTTACCGGAGGAGAGATGATCGATGGTTGGTTCTACATTTTCACCTATGATTTGAGTCCCGGATTTTACAATCTCTTCATCCGTGCGAAGGATGCCGGTGGTAAATGGAGTATTTACCGGTCAACACTCTTCTATGTTTATGAAGATCAGCATGTTGATCTGGCAAAGAATCAAAAAGCACTGGCAGGTATCGAGTATTTCTATGACACCGATCCGGGTTGGCGAAATGGCGTGACCTACAAAACCGATATCCATGACGATCTTGATCTTACACGTGATTTCCGCATCGGGAACCTGAGCGCCGGAAGCCATACCATGTACATGAGGGCCTTCGACGAACGCAGGATCATGGGCGAATGGCAACGGATCAGTTTTAACGTGCTACCTGTCTCCTGTACTTGTCCGCTGGTTGATTTCGGTGTGGACACTGTGAATTTGCTGGGCAATCCCAGCCACTTCATGAACAAGAGTACCCTGGTTGATCCGGCTGCCACCTTTGAATGGGATGTAAACGGAGACGGAGTCATCGATTACACGACCCGGAACTGTGAACATGTCTATCCTGCCTATGGACTCTTCACGGCCCGGTTGACCGTGAAGAACTCCCCGGAATGCTACGCCTCCATGACCAGAGTTGCAGTTGTCAGTCCGCCCATTGACACTTCACTTCTTGTGACCGGACCGGTAACCTTTTGCGATGGAGATTCGGTGGTGATCCTTGCGGCGGCAGGCTATACCTATGCCTGGAGCAATGACCGGACCTCCCGTGAAATTGTGGTGAAAACCTCCGGTGATTATTCGGTAAGACTTGAGAACATATACGGTTTGCAGGCCTTTTCGAGGACAATCCGGGTTACAGTCTATCCGCTGCCGGTGGTGTCCATCACCGCTATTGAAGCCTCCGATGGTAATGCCAACGGCACCGCCATTTGTTATGCTTCAGGCGGAACAGGAAGTTATAATTATCTCTGGTCGACGGGAAGCACCCTGTCCATCGTCAACGACCTGTTGCCCGGTATCTATTATGTGACAGTAAACGACGGGCGATGCCCGGTGGTGGATAGCTGTGTCATCGGCAACCATCCTGTGTACCCCGGAGACATCCTGGCTGCGGAATACTTTTTCGATAACGATCCCGGCGTGGGAAACGCTACCCCGATCAATATTTCCGGAGGCGATTCGGTTTATTATGCCACCTGTATGCCAATGGTGGGGCTGGATCCCGGATATCATTACCTGTATATCAGGGCTATGGACACCTACAATCGATGGGGCAATCACATCAGTTTCCGGTTTTATGTGAACAGTCCGCTTCCGGATGTCGGGAAAGATCAACCTCCGATTGTCAAAGGTGAGTATTACTTTGATACCGATCCGGGGGTTGGAAACGGAACCACCATTCCGTTGTCAACCGGCGATGAAATTACCCACGATTTTGAGATACCGGTAACCGGCCTGGCCGATGGGTTTCATGATCTCTACGTCAGGGTCATAGACAGTGTCGGACAATGGAGCCTCGATCGCTGGGTAAGGATGTATCAATGGTTTGACCCGGGAGTTGTTCCACCTTTTGACGCTCCGAAGATCGTGGCAGCAGAATACTTCTTCGATGCCGATCCGGGGGTTGGGAATGGTCTTCCCATACCATTTACACCTACAGGAGATGAGATTGACCTGAACCGCTGGCTTCCGGTTGGAGGACTTTCGCCCGGGGCTCATATGGCCTACGTTCGCGTGAAGGACGAATCGGGGGCCTGGAGCATTGGAAAAGGAAGCTGGTTTATGGTGAATAGCACGCTATGTCAAACTCCAACCGTCGATTTCACCTACGGAAACGCGATGCCCGGAGCGCCTGTTGCCTTTACCAACACTTCCGTGAACCTGATCCCGGGAACCACCTATCAGTGGGATATCGGAAACGACGGAACGATTGATTACCTTACCAAAGATATCGTTCATACCTTCGCATCATCAGGAAATTACGATGTCAGACTGACCGTTATAAACAGCGATACCTGCCAGGCTTCCATGCTGAAGCAGGTGGTGGTTGGCCCCATTCCGCCGGCAATCATCACAGTAACAGGAAACACCTCTTTTTGCGAAGGCGATTCTGTGCGACTGGCTGCTACCGCAGGTTACACCTACACCTGGTGGCCAACGGGAGAGACCACCTCATTCATCTACGCTAAAAACAGCGGCCATTACTATTGCTGGATAAAAACCGTTGCCGGGGTGGAGGTGAAGTCGCAGGTAATCGCGGTGATACGGCACCAGATTCCGACGGTAACGCTGCATGTCATCGATGCGAGCGGGGGCAACAGCAATGGAAGCGCCTGGGTAGATGTGGCCGGTGGTACTGGAAACTATGCCTATTCCTGGTCGTCGGGTGCAACAACCATTTATGCCAACAATCTTGCGCCAGGCAATTACACGGTTCAGGTAAACGATGGATATTGTCCTGTGACCAATAGCTTTACCATTGCCACGCATCCGGTTTATCCCGGCAACATTGTTGCCGCGGAGTATTTCTTTGATACCGATCCGGGTGTAGGTAACGGAATACCGATGAATATTGCTGCAGGTGACACCGCCGAGTACTTTACCGGATGCAACGTGACCAGACTGATTCCAGGGTATCATCAGTTGTTTGTCAGGGTAAAGGATACAGATCAGCGATGGAGCATTTATAGCTGGCAGAAATTCTACGTGTACGAACAACCAGAACCCATTGTAGCCAATCAACCACCCCTGATTTCGGGAGAGTATTTCGTGGATCTCGATCCGGTGAACCGGCCCGATCCCGGAGTAGGTTTTGGAACCACCTTCTCGTTTGTTGCCGGTGACAACGTGGCCGGAGATTTTGGCTATCTCGTGGACACCCTGGTGGTTGGATTCCATTACATCGCCGCGCGCGTTAAAGATCAGAAGGGGCAATGGAGCCATAACCTGCCAGCGCTTTTCTATATCTATGATACCACATACAGCGATCGGCGAAAAATTCAGCCAAACCTGGTTGCTGCTGAGTATTACCTGGATAGCGATCCGGGTATGGGTCACGGAGTTCCCGTTCCCATCGTACCCATCGAATCGGTGATCGGTGATTTCTACCTGTTCTTGGGAACCACCGGGCTGGGTGATCATTTTCTTTATGTACGGGTGATGGATGAAGAACAAAAATGGAGTTTATTTGCGAGGGCAGCCTTCACGGTGGTTGATTGCATCCAGCCAACCGCAATTTTCTCCTTTTTCCAGACCTGCATCACCACTCCTGTGACCTTCAACGACCTCTCGGTGAATGTGGATCCTGCAGCGGTATATGAGTGGGACTTCAACAACGACGGCATCGTGGATGATCATACCCATGGAACGGTTTCGCATCTCTACACCGTTCCGGGCATCTATCAGTGCAAACTGAAAATCACGCACAACACAGCCTGCCGCGACAGTACCCTCCATACGGTTATCTTCCCGTATGTGAATCTGCCGAACGATACCACCATTTACACCGATCAGTCGATGGTACTGGATGCCGGCGCCGGGTACACCTATGCCTGGAGTACCGGAGAGAACACACAGACGATCACCGTAAACGGAGCTACTGCCGGACTTGGGGTGCACATCTATTCGGTGACCGTGACCAACTTCGATTTCTGCGATGCGGCCGATACTATCAACGTTACGATTACCCTGCCTCCCCGCGACCTGATCGTGGAATCGGCGGCCATTGTGCCGAATACCATTCCGGCAAACGGCGATTCGGCTGATCTTCAGTCGCTGATCCGAAATACCGGGACCATTTCAGCGGTGGCCAGCGTGGTGAACTACTATCTCTCCTCCGACAATCAACTCTCGATGGACGATCAGTTCCTTGGCTTTGAAATTGTGAACTCCTTAGCCGCAGGCGCTGCGCACATGGTAACCGGCAGAATCTTCATCCCTCCGGGAGTCAACGGCCAGAGCTGGTACATCATCTTTGAAGCCGATGGTTCAGAACTGGTGGTTGAAAGCAATGAAGACAACAACCTGCTTGCGGTGAATTTCTCGTACGGACCGATCTATATTCCGGAGAACCTGACCGTTCTGAACCAGAATGTGCTCAACAGCCAGACCCGTTGCTACAATGCACTTCAGGTGCTTACGGTGGCAGGGCCGGGAAGTTACTACTACGTTCAGAGCGGCGGAAGCGCTACCTTCATTGCCGGACAGAAGATTCGTTTCCTTCCCGGGGTGAAGGTCTTCCCTGGCGGCTACCTGCATGGTTACATTGCGGACGGCGGGCCCTGGTGCTTTGCCCTTCCCGTGAACAAACTGGTGACGGTTAACGATTCGGCCATTCATAACCTGGTTTTACCTCAGACCAAAGATGGAGCATATTGTTTCGTCTATCCCAACCCGACCACGGGCGTGTTTTTCCTCTCAACTGATGCCGGCACTGTCCGTTTTCCTATCACAGCACAGATTTTCAATGCGATGGGAGTGTTGATCAAAGAACGGATGTTGGGAAACAACCAAATACATCGGTTCAGCCTGGCGGAACATCCACCCGGAATTTATTTCCTCGTGATGAAATCCGGTGAATGGTATGAAATACTGAAAGTGATCCACCGGTAACTGCTTCAAAAAAGGCGGATGGAACGCGGGCAACACACAAGATGGGTTGTCCGCGTTGTTATATATCATCTTTGTCTGCAAAATATCGAATATTAAAATATTACACGAACAAACACTTAGGTAAAAAGCTGCTCTTGTGTCACGTGTGAAATCTTCGTGGAACTTTTTGAAAGAACCTGACTTTTCGGAGTGGGCTCCCGATTTTTTATAGTCAAAAATAAATCTTCTTAAACTTGAAGATCAACGTATCTTGATGAAAAGAAATACTTTCAATGAAAAAGAGAAACCCTGTATCCGTCTTATTCGTTAAGATAGAACGAAAGTATGATCCGGTCGGGCATGGTCCCCGATGCATGGTACACTTCCAGTGTCTGACCGGCTGTCACATTGTAGTTCAGACCCGTTCTCAGACCATTTTGGCCGGTGAGTGTCAGACCCGCATAGGAGCCTCCGTATTTTAAAGTTAACTGGGTAGTGTTATCGGCGCTCGCTGATCTCCAGGCCACCGAAACAATCTTTCCGGATAACGGAATGGGAAAGACCGTTCTGATATCTGAAGAGTTCAGGTCTTCAGCATCCACATCTCCGAATGGCCTCAAATACTGAGTTGCTGCATTCAGATTTGCGGCAAAAGTGATCAGACAGCCTCTCGATGCCTTTGTCTGGATTGAACCATCAGGAAATTTCTTTCCTCCCGAGGTCGATTCGGTTGTACCGTTTACCGACAACTTCTGCTGCGGCGCAGTTGTTCCGATCCCGAGCCGTGCATTGGTAATATCCCAGAACAACTGCGCGGAACTGCAGGCTATCTCATTTCCCTGCATATAGAACAGGCTTCCCTGCACAGGCGTAGGAGATGAAAAAGTGCTGTTCAGTTTCCAGCCGGAGGCATTCATGGAATAGAGACCATGGTGCGAATCTGTCTGAAACAAGGTCATGCCCTCGGGAGGGCCGGGAATTGATGCACGTTGAGCTTACGTCATTCGCGGAATCAGCAACCCGCTGTTGGTCGATTTGACATCAAGCATGGCGCTGGGATCTGGCGATCCGCCATCGCCGGTGATAATTACCTGTGCCTCGGTGGTAGGGTTATTCCAGGCAAGCATCAGGAAAATAACGAACATTGGCAACTTTCCCGGCAATGCTTTCTTTTCCCCGGTAATTGATCCGTTTGTCTTCATATCAGGATCCTTTTGCTGTTCATTTAATAGTTTATACACACAAAGGAAGGAATCTTATTCATTCAGGTATAGGGTCATGACCATCCTCCCGGCCAATGCTCCGGACGAATGATAGACTTCAATCACATCGTTTGCATTGATGGTCAGGGAGAGACCGGTTATTATACCATTCTGGCCTGTAAGGGATAATTGAGTGTAGGTGCTTCCGTGGTGAATCGTATACTTGGACGATGAGGTCGCCGATTCAGATTGCCAGGATACGGTGACGATCCTTCCTGAAACCGGAACGGGGTAAACCGTCTGAATGGTGCTGCCGCTGATATCCGCCTCTGAAGCATCGGCAAATGGTCGTAAAAAACGTCCTGCGTCGTTGCTGAGACCACCAAATGAGATAAGACACCCTTTGGATGCTTTGGTCTGAACCGAACCATCAGGAAATTTGAACCCGCCTGAAGTAGATTCGATAATGCCGTTGACCGACAACTTTTGCCCGGGAGCGCTGGTCCCGATTCCAAGCCTGCTGTTGGTAATATCCCAGAAAAGCTGGCCGGCATTGGACGAAATATCGTTTCCCTGTGCAAACAGGACACTCCCCTGAGTAAGACCGGGAGTGGCATAGGTGCCGATACGTTTCCAGGCTGTACCGCTGAAAAGGTAGTAACCGGTTGTATTGTTGTTCTGAAAGACCAGCAAACCGGCAGCGGGAGAAAGGATAGCCGTGCGCTGTGTTTCTGTCAGCCGGGGGACCAGCAATCCCTTGTCCGTCGATTTTACCTCCAGCATAGCACTGGCGTCGGGTACTGATCCGTCTGTGGAAATAGATACCTGCGAAAACAGGATATTCCAGCACATCAGCGATGGTGTCACCAGAACCAAAACATGGGAGAAAAACTTTACTTTTCTTCCTGTGCGTGCAAACAATGGAGCCATAGTTTTCATTGAACGAAATTTTTGCACCAATATACAAAAAAATCGACCTCAAGTCAAGTGTTTTCACCTGTTTTCACCTGGTTATCAATATGTAGCACGATTTTCATGTGACGGTTCTGCTGACGGAGTTTAAGTTGACCCCTGTGGCGATTGAAGAATCGGGGCTTGTACAGGTTGTTGACCGAACCCCGGTGGCCGTTTGACGAAAAAACTTCCCCGGGTCTGAAAACTGGTGTTTCTTTGTCGTGATTTTAATACGACAATCATGAAAACAACTCTCATCCTCTGCATGTTGCTGATCATCCTCATGCTGCCGGGCTGTCTGGTCAAATCGCTCCATCCTTTCTATACAGAAAAGGATGTCATCTTTAAGAAAGAGCTGACCGGAACCTGGACAGATGCCGATTCCTCTGTCTGGAACATTCAGCGACACAAGCAGTCAACGGGTTTGTTAAACCCTGCTAAGCCAGGCAAATCCTATGATATTACCTTCAGCGATCAGAAAGGATCTGCTACATTTCTGGCCCATCTTTTCCAACTTGATGGCCAATTATACCTCGATTTTTCGCCTTCTGAAGTCTTCTGCGGCAATGACCTGGCCGGTTTCCATATGGTAGGAACTCATTCGCTGGCAAAGGTGGAACTCGCCGGCGGTAAGATCACCATCCGATGGTACAACGAGGAATGGCTGGCCGGTCTTTTCAATAAAAACCGGATCAGGATCAATCATGAACGGGTTCCTTACGATCCCGATATCGATGATCCTTCCTCGCATCAGATCATTCTGACGGCATCGACGGCTGAGTTGCAAAAATTCATCGTCAAATACGGGAACGATCCAAACGCTTTTAAATCAGACCGACCTGGTGAGAATGCCGGTTATACCGTTGTACTTTCGAAAAAGCAACCTTGATATGTGGGCTCAGGTTACGATTATGAATTTCCTTCGCAAGGGACTGGTTCAGCATCTGCTCTTCTGGAGTCTCTCCTGGTATCTCTTGCTGAGGATCTTTGTGGGTTCCGGTGAAATCAGCTCTATCAACCTGATTTACACCACGTTTTTCATCTTGCCCGTTGCCGGGGGCGTTTACGTTAACCTGCGCTGGTTGATCCCCTCATTCCTGGAAAAGAAGAGATTCATTATCTATCTGTTACTGCTGGCCATTTCAACGGCTGTATTTAGCTGGCTGAATATCGTGCTTTTCTCCCGTCTCATTGACCTGATACTTCCCGGATACTATTTTATCTCCTATTATGATTTCGCTGACATCCTGAAGTTTTTGATCTCCTTCATGCTGATCACTTCACTACTCAAACTCTCCAAGGGTTGGTTTCAGCTCACGGAGGCCCGCGGGAACCTTGAAAAACTCGAAAAAGAGCGTGTCAGGGCTGAACTTGAGGTGCTTAAAGGCCAGGTAAACCCACATTTTCTGTTCAACAGCCTGAACACACTCTATTCCCTGGTCCTAAAAAAATCAGATTCTGCCCCGGACTACATACTGAAACTTTCAGGGTTGCTCCGTTATCTGCTCTATGAAACCGCTGCTCCTCTGGTGGATCTTGAAAAAGAGCTCACCTGTATTTCCGACTACATTGAACTGCAACGACTCAGGGCCGGCGAACGGGCCCGCATTCGCTACCGGTCGACGGGTGAGGCGGCTGATAAAAAGATTGCTCCGCTGTTATTTCTCCCACTGGTTGAAAATAGTTTCAAACACGGCATCAGGGGAGAAACCGGATCATCTTTTGTTGATATTGAGATTGTTATCAGTGAAAGTGAGATTACTTTTAATATCCGGAACAACACGGGCAAGGCAGACTCAACAGGGATAAACAAACCCTCCGGCATTGGACTCGAAAATCTCAGCAAACGGCTCGACCTTCTGTATCCTGACAGGTATTATCTGGAAAAAACTGCAGACAGGGATGTTTTCCATGTAAAACTCACAGTACCTTTACTTCATGAAACTAAGATGTCTGATCGTGGAGGATGAGCCTCCTGCCATGGAGATCATGCAAGCCTTCGTGCACGATTGTCCGCAACTTGAACTTACCGGGTCATACGCCGATGCTTTTGCTGCCTCGGAGGCCCTCCAGCGGGAGCACGTGGATCTGATCTTCCTTGATATCAACCTGCCACGGATGTCAGGGCTTAGTTTTCTGAAAACACTCCACCGTACTCCTCTCGTGATCTTTACCACTGCATATCCCGAATATGCTGTAGATGGCTTTGAGGCAGATGCTGTTGATTACCTTGTTAAACCTTTTTCTTTTAACCGGTTTCTGAAAGCGGTGAACAAAGCCTTCGAAAGGGTCAGGGCCAGCCAGGCAATGGAAAACACCGGAATGGAGAATTCCCGGAGTTTTATCCTTCTCCGTTCCGATAAAAAAACCTACCGGGTCAATTTTTCAGAAATAATTTATTTTGAGGCTATTGGCGATTATTTAAAAGTAGTGTTGACAAGCAAAAACCTGGTGATCCATGAAACAATAAAAGGAATGTTTGACCAGTTGCCGCCGGGGTTATTCTTACGGGTGCATAAATCTTATGTCGTGGCCATTGACCGGATCAATTTTATTGAAGGAAACCAGATACATGCAGGTAATATCTTCATCCCGATCGGCAGAAGTTTTAAGGAAGAGGTGGAGAAAACCCTGCACCGTTCCCTCTAAATTGACAAATGGAAGGACAACTCATGTTGAACGGGGGTGATGGTATCGGTTTTTCGAATGGTGTCGTTGGGCTATCATCATGCCAGCCCTTCGGGCTTAATGCGGATAAAAAATGGGCCAAATCCCGAAAGGGTGGAATGATTTAATTTTTTTGAATAAATGGAGAACCATAAACGATGGGTGATTCCTGAACATCGGCCAATAAAGCTTCTTGCAGCGGTTTTCCTGCTTTTATGCAGCAATTTCCCGATCCGGGCCGCCGGACAGGATACAGTTCCCCGCAAAGGGTATGCCGAAGCCGGACTGCTGCTGAACGCAGGGACGATTTTCGTCCATTCAGCCGATGTGGAAAATACTTCCGGTTCCCGGCCATTCGGAATTGAACTGGAGTGGGGGAAACGGCTGCTGGGCGAACAAGCCTGGCGGAACTGCCACTGCTATCCCACCCGCGGTTTTGTATTTGGATACACCAGTTACGACAACAGCACGCTGGGATCCGGTTTGCATATAGCCTATTTCCTGGAATACCCGTTTCTTCCATACTCAAAGGTAACCCCTGTGATCAGGGGGGGAGCGGGATTTTCCTTTTCAAACCGGCCTTGGCACCCTGAAAAAAATCCCGCCAACCAGAGTTACAGTCTGCCGGTTAATGCCTTCCTTCAACTGCAGTTTGGGGTGGATGCGATGATCGTACCAAAGGGAGTGCTCTCTGCGAGGATTGGTTACAACCATATTTCGAATGGTGGAATACGGTTGCCAAACAAAGGGATCAACTGGCCGATGGTCAGCCTGGGATATCTTCACACCTTCGGTTATGTCATTCCGCCCCGGAGGGCCAGGATCCCCCTGGAAAAAGCGGAGAAGCACTGGCTATACCGGATCGAACTTTTTTCCTCGCTGAGCACCCGGGAGATGGAGACAAGCCGTGTGCTTTGGATCTATGGCGGGATGTTCACCGCGGCCCGTAAACTCACGCGTCTTCACACCCTGACAGGTGCAGCCGAATGGCATTTCAGTGAACTGTTGCGGCATGAACTCGGGAAGGCCGGGTTGCCGGCCGGCGCCCACCGGGCTGCACTCCTCGGGGGACACGATTTCCTGATCGGCCGTTTTGTTTTTTCACAGCAAATCGGCCTGTATCTGTACGATCCGTCACGGTTCAACGATCCCTTTTATCACCGCTGGACCCTGAATTACGTTCACAGAAGCGGCCTTTCGGCAGGGATTTCGCTGAAGGCGCACCGCCATGTGGCTGAATTCACCGATGTAAGGATCGGATGGCAGTGGTAAGGTTATTTTTTCTGCTTCGTGAACTATTTGCTGCCTTCACGAAACTCTACCGGGAAATATTTATTCTGAAAAAGTATTTTCCGTAAGGGTATTTAAAAAAGAGGTGTATAAGTCAGAAAACCGTCGAAAATGAAAATCTGGTTATTGACTCCTGTATTTGCGATTTTACTGTGGACTTATTCGTTCAGCCAGACAAATATTTATGACAGCATATTCATTGGCGATCGCTGGCGAACCTATTTGACACATCTCCCAACCGGCTATAGTCCCGCTGCACAGTATCCCCTGGTTTTTTGCTTTCATGGCGGACAAAACGGGGCTCAATCGTCCCAGATGGGCTGGCAGGCGGTTGCCTATACAAGTATCCTGTCGCCAAAAGCTGACTCGGCCGGTTTTATTGTTGTCTATCCTGAGGGGACGGTAATCAATAATAACCGGACATTGAATGCCGGGTTATGCTGCCCGCCTGCCATGAATTACGATATTGACGATGTGGGATTTGTGGATCGCTTAATCGACACCCTCCAACAGGATTATTCCATTGATTCAATACGAATCTATGCCTCTGGTTCGTCCAATGGAGCCATGCTGTGTTTTCGCCTGGCCTGTGAACTGTCC
>CAYLVY010000064.1:0-21320 GCA_964387205.1 uncultured Draconibacterium sp. | reverse complement strand
GGAGTTGTCGTGTTTGAAAATGTGACGGTGTTACAACCCACAATATGAGCCGAATCGGTGTCACCCGAAAACCAGCCGAAACCAAAACCACCCCCGCTTCCACCGCCAATTCCCGGGCCAAACCCTCCGGTAGTAGGGCAATTGACCATAATGGGACAAATGTTGCTGCTGATGGTATTGCAGGCATTGGTGATGGAATAGGACATCTTGTAGTTGAATTTCTCATTGTTCAGGTCACATAACACCTTTGAGCGGGGACACCCGCTGTAAACATGGGTGAGAATGCCATCAGCGGGGAGATTTTCCTGAAGAATGGAGTCGACTATACCATCCCCATAGTTCAGGATATAAAGGGTGGATGGCGTATTGCCATAACAATCGTTTGAAAACCTGAACTGAACTTCGTGCGGGGAAAGTCCGTAACGGAAGAAAGGAAGAACATCAATATTCCCCTGGGCGAAATTACCGACATAAATAGTGTAATATCGCGTATTGTTACAACCATTGGTACCCGTGATCGAATCTTTCAGGGTATGGTTCCCTAATCCGGTATAAGTCACGGTGATGGGATCGTTAAAGGTGGTCCCGGTATAGGTTGGAGGAACAGCCCCTCCTGTGAGATCAAAATCGATGTTATAATTCAGGTTGTTGGTTAATGCAGTGGTGCTGGCGTTGTAGAAGGTGAAAGTTCCGGTCGGGTTGGTCAGCGATGCCCCGCAGAATGCAAATGTGTTGACCAGGTTAGGAACTAAACCATTTCCCGAAATTTTTGGATCGGGTTTCTCATTAACGGTAACCGGTTGTATGATGGTATCTTTACACCCGAATTTGTTTGTTGCAATAAGCCTGACATTAAATGTTTTGGTTCCATTTCCGAAAGATTCAAAAATGTGTTCAGGATTTGGCAGTGAAGATGTATTATTCACCCCGGAAGGTGGATCATCAAACCGCCAGGAATAGGTAAGCTGAACCCCGGTTGACAGATTGGTAAATACCCTCTTGAAGTTAGCACAGACAGGTTCACCCGGAGGGGTAGGGTTAGCCGGTGTGAAAGAGAATGCGGCAACCGGTATGGCATGGCATGTAATGCTTACAGTATCTGTATTTTGGCTGCAATCATTTACGGTGCTTGTATCTGTGGCCAGGACAAAGTATTGGCTGGTTGTTCCTGCCGGTGTCGTAAGGAACCCAAAACTATGAGAAGACCCATCACCTTTCCATGGATCTCCAATCAATATTGCCGGTACCTTTACTAATTGATAGACCATATTGACTTGTGAACCGTTTATTTTCAGTTCCACCCCGTTCGCAGTGGGATAGTCGCAATACTCACCGGAAGCAGGAACCCTGGCCAATACCTGTTTGACAGGTCTGGGGTCCAGAAAAGCAGTGTCAAAAGTGGTGGCTGGCACTGTAAAGTAAACTCCTGCCGCGTGATATCCGGGAAAGGTCAGTAACCCTCCATTCCCGGTAGCAGTAGCCACCGTGCTGCCTCCCTGCCTCCTCAATGTATAGGTTTGATTCAGAGCAGAATTGTGAATCTGAAACCTGACCCCTGCTTCTCCAGCGCAATAGTGGCCATGTGTCGGGAGCGTTTTGAGTGTTGGCGCCTGGCCGTAAGTTTCACCAATGAAACAAAAGATCAGAATTAAGGCGGCTAATTGTATAAATAGTTTCATAATCAATATGTTTATTATCTTTTAACGGCATATCTGTTCACTATGTTAATCCGTAGACGCAGCAATTTAAAAGGACATTTCAAATTTCAATAACAGATTATGTTCTTTATACGGAGAAAAAATAAAAAGGTTCCTTTTAGTTTACGAATATACATTAAATGAGTAAAGAAGTTGATGCATTTTAAATTTTATTTTTTCCCCAAAGGGACCTTTCAAGTTGTAAATGATATAAGAAAAAACTATTGAATTATCAAATAACCTAATATCTATGATATGGTTTCTTTAATGAAAAAATGTTTGAATGAAAAAAAAGAGGAAGAGGTGTTACCGTTTCTTCCGCAACATCAGATAATCCAGGTAATAAAGCACCCTGAAAGAAAAACTGTTGGTCTGGGGCGAGGAGAGGGTTCGGCCCAGTTCGTCGAAATAGTGGTGCCTGATCTGATCCCCCATGGTCAGGATGTCGTTTTTCCAGACCACGCTGAGCTCGCTGCCGGGGGCAAAATACCACACAAATTGCAGGTCGGCGCTGAACGAGTTGAAGTTTATATCAGATCCCTGGTTATAGGGTCGGTCGCGCAGGGACCCATCGTCCTGAAGGGTGCTGTACGCTAGGTATTTGGCCTGTGACCAGTAATGTCGGGCACGCAGTGACAGGGATACCTTTGGACTGAAAATGTATTTTGTTGAAAGTATATTGTTGAATGTCAAAATGTCCCGCCTGCCGAAAATAATTTCGCTCATCCCTGCCGAATCGGTCAGCATGTCCACCCATCCATAATTATTCTGATCACATTCATATTTAACCTGAAGTGTGACCGAAAACCGGTCGCTGAACCTGAACCGCGGCACCAGGCCGGCCCACCAACTGAAATGGTGATTTTCCGGTGAAGTTTCAAATCCCAGGTTGTGCTGATAACGCAATAGCTTGCGGTTATCCGAGTTCAGCGACCACTCGCCCGCCAGGGTATAGGGAACCTTATAAACCCGTCCCCATATCCTGGGTTCATAAAAATCGGTATAACCTACAGGCTGACTGTTCAACTGCAGGTAATTGTTCCAGAAATTGCTGAACCTTATAGAGTTGCTGAGGTAAAGGCCGAAACTTTTAAAAGTGCCGGTACTGAGGGTATTATAATCCACCTCCAGCCGGCTTTCGGTATTCAATATCTTTCCTTTGGGCTCATAATCGTTCCACGACAGGGTAAGGCTGTTATTGGCTTCGTTGTTGTAAGTCAAAAATCCCATGTCGTTGATGTCATAGGAGTCATTCATGGCCGAACGCAGCAATTCAAACCTGAATTTTCCCGAAGGTTTCCCGACCGAGACCACATAATAGTGTCCAAGGTCAGGTTTTGCACTTTCATTGTATTTCTGGCTCAGGTTAAAACGGCCGAAAACCGAAAAGTTTCCCTTTTTATTACGGATCCTGGTCTCCGCTCCGGTCACATTGGCATTGTACCCGGCATCCGGAATGTAATAGTTGGTATTGATCAGGGTTACATAGGAATTATTTTTCAGGTTCTGATCGAATACCAGGACATTGTAGTTGGTAAACGGCTGGGTCATCACCCTGCGCTTTTCCCCCGTTATGGTATCCAGTACTTCCGCATAGGTATTGGTGGTCATCCCGTTGAAAAAGCCTATTCCCAGCCCTTTGGCATTCCTTCCGGATATTTTCGTGGCATTGATGATTTTGGTCTGGTCAGGGTTTTTATTCACCTTTTCATGGGGGCCAAGGCTGTCATAGGGTCTCGAATAGTCACGTGGCGTACTCCCGACCCGACGTGTGTAGAAAAGATTGCATTTATTGAATAACTCCGTCCCTTCGGTGAAGAACTGCCTTTTTTCATCGTACCGGATTTCAAAAGGGGTGAGGTTCAGTACCTGGTCGTCGGATTGTACCTGCCCGAAATCGGGGATCAGCATCATGTCCAGGGTATAGCTTTCATTCAGTCCAAGCCTGAGGTCCATGCCTCCCCGCAGAAAATTGGACCAGCGCTGATGCTGCGGATGTTTTTCGACATACCCTGAGAGGTACGGGGATACCGAGAGACGCAGGGGCGGGTCTATATTCCGTATCCCGGACAATGTACCGTAATACCTGAAGATATCCTGCGCGTTGTTATCGACCCACGACCAGGTGGAATACTCCTGATACCGCTGGTGGTTGCGCCACATGTTGATCCCCCAGACCTGTTCCCCGGTCGCCGGAAATCTCAGGGCCGACCAGGGAAACCGCATTTCAGCCACCCATGCCGAATCGGAGATGGCCGTGGCCGATTCCCATACTGCATCCCAGGCAATATCCTGTCCGACGGCGGAATATTTGCATTCATGCTGGATATTGGAGGGGTTGACCTTGAATTCATACATGTTCAGCCCGTCATTATAAGGCAGGATATCCACCGAAATGTAGTCATTGTTCAGCGCTTCGAGTTGATCCCGGCGGCCAAGTTCACGACAGATGCTGTCAGGATGCGGGTCGTACATGACGGCCAGCACATAAAGGGCGCTGTTGTCATACAGAAACCGGATTTCGGTCGGAAAAGGCGGGCGGGCCTTGTTCCTTGGCATATACTCGACAAAATCGCCGGCCACAGGGGCTTTCCTCCACACCGAATCATCCGGATGGCCATCGATCCGTGGAGCATGATGGGTCCTGACCGCCCTGATATCCTTTCGGGCAAGCCATACAGCATCATGGTTTAGGCCCTCCTGCGTCCGGCCGGAGAGGACTAAAATCAGAAACAATAAAAGATGAAGGGTCCGCATGGGCCAGGCATCATTGACACCACGAATGTAGGAATAATTGGTGCCGCTCCCGGGTGATTTTTGATCAAATGGCTGAAATCATCGGCTTGAACTCTTGTTTTACAGGTAACCGCCGGAACAGAATGTTGCAGGGCAATTGCTTCATGTTTTCATTTTTTTTTCTAATTTGCACCATTATTATCCACGCCAACATTCAACCTCATGAAGCAAACCATTCTGACCATTCTGACCATTATCGCGGTAAATTCTTCATTGGTATCCCAGACACCCGGGACCATGCAGCCGCCGGCAACCCCTGCCGCCGGAGAAGCTGCGGCAAAAACCCCTGCCTTCGGCATTCAGTTTACCGGATTTGTCAAGACCGATTTCATTTTCGACTCCAGACAGACCGTCAACCTGCGAGAAGGACATTTTCTCCTTTTTCCGGAAAAAAAACTGATGGATCAGGATGGTAACGATATCAATGCGGTCCCTAATTTCAATTTTCTATCCATCCAGACCCGGCTGGCCGGGAACATCACCGGACCGGATGCGTTGGGAGCAAGGAGCTCCGCTTACATCGAAGGGGAATTTTTCGGGAATATCAATTCAGGGATCAACTCTTTCCGGCTGCGCCATGCCTGGATCAAACTGAACTGGAAATCGACGGAGCTGATGACAGGGCAGTGGTGGCACCCCATGTTTGTTCCCGAATGTTCACCTGCCACAGTCTCCTTCAATACCGGCGCTCCGTTCGTGGTTTTCTCCCGGAACCCGCAGCTGCGCCTCAGCCAGTCGATGGGAAAATTTAAACTAGCCTTATCCCTGCTCTCCCAGGTTGATTTCGTCAGCGACGGGCCCGATGGCCAGAGCCCAAAGTACCTGCGCAACTCCATGATCCCGGAATCCAACCTGCTGCTGCAATTTTCGTCCAAAAATCCGGAGAAACGAACCGAATTCGTGATCGGGGCCAGTGTCAACTACCAGGTGCTCAAACCCCGGCTGGTTTCAGTTGTTACCCTCACCCCCGCCCGGGATACCGTTATCAACGCTGTTCCGGTCCATATTGATGCGGTTACGGCCTCCTACAAATCTGAGGCCACATCTGCCGCGCTGGCTGCTTCCTTTTATACCAAACTGGTTACCAAGCCGGTCACCCTGAAGGCCGGTGCAGTGTACGGGGAGAATAACAACGCCTACGTCATGATCGGAGGGTTTGCCGTGAAGTCCTATACCGATGCCTCAAGGGGTTTTGTAGATTACGCCAACCTACGGTCAATGGCGGTGTGGGGCGAAGTTCATACCAACGGAACGCGCTGGCAGCCAGCTTTGTTTGGCGCCTGGGCAAAAAACCTGGGGGTCGGCGAAGAGGTGATTGGCCCCTATTATGCCAGGGGCGCCGATATGGCCTATGCATACCGGATATCCCCAAGACTTGTTTTTAATACTGGAAAACTCAGGATTGCCGGTGAGGTGGAATATACGGTGGCTGCTTACGGTAAAAAGGATTCAAAAGGTTTTGTCAAAGACTACTACGAAGTGGCCAACACCCGTTTTTTGCTGGGGGTGTTTTACTTTTTCTGAACAGCATGAAAACGGGTGTAATTGCCGATATTCATGAGGATATTGTAACTCTTGAAGCAGCCCTGCTTCAGATGGAGAAAGCCCGTTGCGAGGAGGTGGTTTGCCTGGGGGATATCCTGGGTTTTGACGAACGTTACCACACCTTCCGACCCGATGGCGAGGCATGCCTGCGGCTGATCCGGGAAAACTGCGTGGCCGCAGTGGCCGGTAACCATGACCTGGTCGCTGTCGACCGTATCCCGGATCTTACCGGCGGGTTCCACTATCCTGACCAATGGCACACTATGACACCGGAGGAAAGAAAGCAGGTTGCCGGAGCTAAACTGTGGGACTACCATCCCCTGGAACGAAACCGTAAACTGACCGGCCGATCGCTTGAATTTCTGCGATCAATGCCTGAGTTTGTGGTGATCCGCAGGGGGGCGTCAGCCATTCTTTTATCCCATTACCTTTTTCCTGATCCCTGTGGTACCACTACCCGGCAACTCCGATATACTACCAGCCTGTGGCCGCACCTGAGATGGATGAAAGAGATGGGATGTCAGGTGGCCTTGGCGGGCCACACGCACTCTCCGGAACTTCGGATGGGCCGGCGTTCCGGACTTTGTTCCGTCCGCCAACCGTTTACCGTTTCCGGTACTCACCGGCGGATTTTTTTTGTCCCGCCGGTGGTACGCAACCGTTACGGACATGGATTCGCTATGATGGAACCTGTGAATGGTACATTGGTAATCAGCGGTATCGATGTCTGATTTGACATGCCGGAGCAGTGGCCAGCCCGGTTTTTGCCGGATTATTGTTATCTTTATTGAAAATTCCCTGCCATGAGGCCTGTAACCCTTTCGCGATGGCGATTTATTGTACGGATCATCTTTCCGGTGGTTCTGGTTATTTTGCTGTTTTTAGTTGCATTTTATGCGATTATTATACCTGGCTACGAGAAAAGTATCATGGAGCGTAAGGCAGAAATGATCCGTGAGCTTACCAATTCGGCTTTCAGCGTGTTGACCCGCTATCATCAGGAGGAGATCAAAGGACAGATAACAGGGGAAGCGGCCAGGAAAGATGCGATATCAGGGATCGAGCAACTTCGGTATGGCCCGGAAGCCAAGGATTATTTCTGGATTACGGATCTGCACCCTTACATGATTATGCATCCTTACCGCCCGGAACTCAACGGACAGGACCTGACCGATTTCAGGGACCCCAACGGAAAGAGGATGTTTGTGGAATTCTCCCGCGCGGTTGTCCGTTCCTCAACAGGAGATGGCTTTGTGGAGTATATGTGGCAATGGAAAGATGATACCACCCGGATTGTTCCCAAGTTGTCGTATGTTAAATTTTTTGAACCATGGGGATGGGTGATCGGAACCGGAATATATCTGGAGGATGTTAAACAGGAAATCGCAAGGCTCGAGAAGGGGTTATTGCGCATCGCCCTGTTCATTACCCTCATCCTTGCCATCCTGATGACACTGATCGCCGTTCAGAGTTATCGTTTTGAATTCCGGAGGTTACAGGCAGAGGCGAAGACCCGACAGTCGGAAGAGCGCTATCGTACCCTCGTGGAGGCGGCAACGGAGGGAACGATCATGCTGAGTAACGAAAAATTGGTGTATTTGAACAATGCCCTAAAAGATATCACCGGATTTCAGGAAAATGATCTGAAAGACAAAGGATTGACAGAGTTGTTTGGTGGGAACGGGTGGGCCTTGATCTCCGAAAAACTGAAGCAAATGACCCTTAAGGAACCCCGTTCCCTGCTGCAGGATATCATGCTGTTCAAAAAGAGCGGCGGGACGATCAGGGCGGAACTTACCCTTTCAATGTTGCCACTGGGCGACAGTTACGTGAATGTCATTTTCATACATCCTTCAGGTCCTGAAAAGCTGTCTTTCCGGGCCGTGGAGAGCCTGGCGACCGAGCTTCAGGCTTCGGTGCTGCTCTTAAGCCGTACCATAAGTGAAATGCCGCTAACGTCGCTGTTTGCAGCGCCGGATACAACCATTGCAGAGGCATCAGCAAAGATTACCGGGAAAGGGTACGACGCTGTCCTGGTGAAGTCGGAGCAGGGGCATGTCATGGGGATTGTAACGGATGAGGATATCAGGAAAAGAGTGGTTTCTGCCGGGATCTCCACGGCAGCGCCCCTTTACTCGGTGATGAGCGCCCCGTTGGTGACTATTTCCGATAAAGCCATGCTCTACGAGGCACTGGCCCTGATGCAGGAACAGAAGATCAGTCATGTAGCCGTGACAGGCAGTGATGGATCTGTTCATGCCATGGTCAGCAACAGGGAGTTGCAACAGGTTCATCACTATTCGCTGGCATTCGTCAGGCATCAGGTCGAAACAGCCTCCAATGCTGAAGAGGTGTGCCGCATCAGTCGAAGAATACCGGAGTATGCCTCCTCTTTATTGAAAAGCGGCGCCGATTCATCACATCTGGTCCGGCTGACCGGCATGATCTTTGAATCCGTGATACAGCGTTTCCTTTTTATGGCTGTGGAAAAATGCGGTCAACCTCCTGTGCCGTTTGTATATCTTGTGATGGGAAGTGCCGGAAGGGAAGAGCAGACCCTTGCGACGGATCAGGATAATGCGATAATCTTTGGCGATGTTCCGGAGGAAAAACTGAGCGATACCCGTGAATTTTTTCTGAAACTGGGCAGTGTGGTGAGCGAATGGCTTCATGAAGCCGGTTTCAGGTATTGCAACGGAGGGATCATGGCCTCCCGTGCGGATTGGTGTTGCACGGTGGGAGAATGGAAGAGTAAGGTGTCACGGTGGGTCTCTTCATCGGAGCCACAGGATCTGCTGGAGATCAACATATTTTTTGATTTTCGCCCTATTTTCGGAGAAAAAGCATTGGCCGGAGAGATCAATCAGCATATCCGAAATGAGTTGGCACGTCACCCTGCCTTTTTTATATTTCTTACAGGAAATATTCAGAAATTAAAACCACCTGTTAACCTGTTCGGCAATATTCAGGTCAAAGGGAGCCGTGAACAACCGGATACTTTCGATATCAAACTGGCCATGCTGCCTTTGGTGGACCTGGCAAGACTTTATGCCCTCCGGGAGGGCACGGATGAGCGTGGTACCCTGGCCCGGTTGCGCTGGCTGCATCTCAATGGCTACCTGAGCGAAAAGGCCTGCCAGGATCGGGAAGAGGCTTTCAGGGTGCTGATGACCATACGATTTCGTCATCAGGTGGAGCAGATAATCATGGGACAACCACCCGATAACCTGATCCATCCGGATGCCCTGACCCACCTTGACCAGACGCTGCTGAAGAAGGTATTGCTCCTGGGGAGTGAGTTCATTGCCAAAGCAGTGCAGGATTTCAAAGGGGGCATCAACATTTAGTCGGGTTTCCGGCGATCGGGAGGAAATAATTGATCCAGTATCGATTCATCCTCCGGTGGCCTGCCCAGCAACATATTCAGGTTGTTTTTGGCGGTCGGGTTTCTTTTCCAGAGCCTCAGGGCTTTCAGATAACTCTCCAGGGCAGAGTCCTGCCGGTATTGATGACGCTGGACCATTCCCAGGTTTGCCCAGGCCACCGATAACCGGCGCGGGGTTTCGACGCGCGCCAGTTCCAGGTCACTGACCCTTTTTGCTATCAGGTCGTCAATCACTTTTCCCTTCAGGGCCGGATCATCTTTGCGAAAGCATCCGGCTGTCTCTTTCAGCAGCGATTCGTGAGAGCTAACCTCATACCATGCCATCCATTTTTCATATACCTTGATGGCCGTCCGGATATGGGTTTCCGCCTGATACAGTAGTTCCTGTTTCCGGAGAGAATCTCCGGGTTGATAAATAGCCATTCCCATTCTGGCAGATCCCCGGTTATTCTCGAGAACCCCCGTCTCATAAGAATCGCGGTAACACGGTAGTCCAGTAATGATGGCCGCTGCCGAATCGTTCAGGAGCAGGGCTTCAGTAAATTTTCCCTCCTGCATGCACCGGTCGGAGCGTAGCAAATACCCTCGGGCGGGAAGGAGCCTGGGATCTTCAGCGGCATTGATCCCTCGGTAATACCACCAGGCAATGAAAACGGCGATCAGGGTAACTGCTGATCCCACACCTGCAATCCATAAGATTTTCACCACCCTGGCCCTTTCTAGTGTGCATGCACCTCAGTAGCCAGAAACTTCTTGATTTCCAGCGGAGTGGGTTTGGTAAGCCTGGATACCACGATATTCACGATAATGGCCAGCGGTGCCCCGAATATGGCAAAATACCAAAGTTGGAAATAGTAACTGATGAAAGCGTGTCCCGGCAGTTGAATCCCGGCTTTGCCAAAAAGGAAATAAGTGATGGACATGGCAGTGATCAGCATACCGACTGCAAGACCTGCGATGGCGCCGGCCCGGTTGGCCCCGCTCCACCAGATTCCGAGCAAGAAAAGCGGAAAGATGGTGCAAGCGGCGATAGAAAAAGCAGCGGCGACCAATTCTCCGATCAGGGCAAAATCCTGCAGGGCGAGCAGGGTAACAATGATGGCCATCAGCACGGTTCCCAGCCGGGCCATGAAAAGTTGCATTTTCGGGGAGGTACCGGGGTTGATCACTTTGAAATAAATATCATGCGAAAAGGATGATGCTCCGGCGACAAAGAGTCCGGAAACGGTTGAAAACGCGGCGGAAACAGCACCGGCAGCGAGAAATCCGACAATCAGGGAGTTCAGGTCCCCGAGTTGTGCGGTATAGACCACAATGGCATCTTTGGCCAGGACACCGACATCGGGATTGTTGGAGAGGATCTTTCCGAAGGCAGAATAGACCGGAGCGCCCCAATAAAGGATGCAAATAAAGAACAATCCCCATACCACCGACCATCGTGCATCGTTGGCCTTCGGAACCACATAAAAACGCTGTAAAACATGCGGAAGACCTGCTGTGCCTACCATCAGGGAAAAAGCAATGGCAATAAACTCAAAGAAAGATTTACCGGTACCAGGATCCCATGGCATCGCGTATTCAGGTGTAGGCATGATCACGGCAGGGTTGCCGAAAACATTCGCTAAAGCCGCTCCGTTATGCATCACAGGGACCGGGATACCGTGTACAATGTCCGAAACAGCCGCGCCATAACCCACTGGAGGCAGCAACCAGAAGTAGTCGAATTTATAGGTCAGGATGAAAAGCGGGATAACAAAGGAGATGATGATGATCACATACTGGATCTGCATGTTCTTTGTAACACCTAACATACCGGAGATCAGGGTGTAAAGCAACACCACCGATCCGCCGATGATCACCGACCATATGTAATCGATTCCGAGGATCCACTTGAACATCAACCCGATGCCGCCAAACTGCCCGACGCAATAGGCGATGGAGATGATGATGGCCATCACGGCTGCAAATACACGCAGCCCTTTTGAATAGAAACGGTCGCCGATAAAATCCGGAGCGGTATATTTTCCATAACGCCTGATCTGTCCGGCCATTAAAACCAGCAGCAGGACGTATCCTCCGGTCCAGCCAATCACATAGGCCAGCCCGTGATATCCCGAACCATACATCAGTGCAGCCATTCCGAGGAAGGAAGCGGCGCTCATCCAGTTTGACCCGATGGCCATGCCGGCCCCGATCGGCGAGATCCTCCTCCCGGCAGAGTAAAAGTCGGTAGTGTCTTTGGCACGATACAACAATCCAACCATCACGAAAACGATCAGTATGGTCAGAAGGATCAGTGCAGGGCCAAGTTTAAAACTGCCCTCCAGTTCAGTAACGCCGGCCGCCTGGGCAAGCATCGGGAAAAACAGGGTTGCTGTTGAGGAAAAGATTATATAGAACTTTTTCATGTTTGCTCGGTTTGACGGGTTTAATCCTCTGTTTGAAATTTCCGGTGCAGGTGCTCAATACGATAGGCATAGAGAATACAAAGGCCGACAAACAGCACCAGCAGAAATACGGCGGTATAGAAATAGTGGAACGGGAAACCCAGGAAACGGAAATCGGTCAGGAACGACTGATTATGGGTGAGGTAATGCCTCATGATCTTGTCGAGTTTTTCCTTCTCCGGTTTTTGTGGTTCGGTAATGGCCTTATATTTCAGTTCATGAGGCAACCATACCTGCATGACATACAGAAACTTATCACCGGAAGGAAGTATCCTGTCAGACACCTTAAAAAGGTAATCCCCGAGTTCTTTTTTCAACCGCGCAATATCTTCATTCAGGGCAAAGGTTCCCTGCTTGTATTCATTGAACCTGACAGACTTTTTCTCCCATGATTCGTTCAGTGCTGCCAGTGCTGCCCGTTTTTCTGCCAGCGGGGTCAGCAAAGCCAGCAGGTTGCTTTTCCCGGTCGAATCCTGAAGAAGATTGAATATGGTCTGGGTGAGGACCATGTCAAGGTATTGGCGGTCTTCGGGAAGGATCGTCTTCCCGAGCGTCATCAGCAAAGATCCCGCGAAGGCTTTTTGCTGGCCGGGGTCTGCCACTCCTGAAAGTACCTGGTCCGCCACCGACTCATAGGTGACCAGGGCCTTCTCCGGGGTGGGTTTTTCGAGTATCAGTAATAACAGCTGAAATCCGAAAATGGCTATAACCCATATGATCAGTATGGAAAGAATGATGTTTCTGTTTCGGCGGGAAAACTCGTTAACCGGCCGAAAAATACTGAAATCGTAATTTGGATCCGGATTGTTCATGGGGGTTGGGATAAAGGGGTGAAAAGAATAAAAAAGGGGTCAGATACACCGGAAACTTTTCGACCTGACCCCTTCAGATTGCATGTTACATGCCGTATCGGTCAATGATCTCCTGCTTGCTTTTCCCCAGGATATCATATTTCTTTCCGACTTTGATGAAAGCGTCCAGCGCTTTTTCAAGATGGTGTTGCTCATGACCAGCCGAGATCTGGGTGCGGATCCGGGCCTGGCCCTGCGGTACCACCGGGAAGAAAAACCCGATGGCATAGATGCCTTCGTCATAAAGGTCATGCGATACATCCTGGGCCAGTTTGGCGTTGAACAACATGACCGGGACGATCGGGGTATCGCCGGGTTTGAGGATAAATCCGGCTTCAGTCAACCCTTTTCTCCAGAATGCCGTATTACGTTCCAGTTTGTCGCGACGGTCGGTGGAGGCAGAAAGGATTTCCAGTACCTTGATCACACCGGCAACAACCGGAGGGGCGATGGTGTTGGAAAAGAGGTATGGACGAGCTTTTTGCCGGCACATCTCCACGATTTCCTTTCGACCGGAGACACATCCGCCGGAGGCGCCACCCAACCCTTTCCCAAAGGTAGTGGTCAGGATGTCGATCTTCCCCAGTACTCCGCAATGCTCATGGGTTCCCCGGCCGGTTTTGCCGATGAAGCCGCTGGCATGGGAGTCATCCACAAACAGCAATGCATCATATTTTTCGCACAGTTCCACCATCTTATCCAGGCGGGCCGTGTCGCCATCCATGGAGAAAACTCCGTCGGTGATGACGCATTTAAGCCGTTTGTCGTTGTGCAACTGCAGCTTCTCTTCCAGGTGCTCCATGTCGGAGTGCTTGAATGTATCATGCATGGCGCTGCAAAGGCGGATCCCATCGATAATGGAAGCATGGACCAGTCTGTCGGAGATCATCACATCGTCTTTGGTCAGTACGGCTTCAAAGACGCCGGCGTTGGCGTCCATACATGAAGGGAACAGAATGGTATCTTCGGTCCCGAGAAATTGGGTGACCATCTGCTCCAGTTTCTTGTGGATATCCTGGGTGCCGCAGATAAAACGTACGGAGGACATTCCGTAGCCGTGTGAATCCAGCCCTGCATGCGCTGCTTTCACTACTTCGGGGTGGCTCGACATCCCGAGATAGTTGTTGGCGCAAATGTTGATGACCTTTTTCAGGGAAGAGCCTGACGGGAATTCCACTTCAATATCGGCCGCCTGGGCGGAATGGATGAAGCGCTCCTGTTTGAACAGGCCGGCTTCCTTTAAACCGCTCAGGATGTCATGGTACATCCCGCGGGTTTTTTCGCTGTAAGCCATATTGCCTCCTTACTTTAGGTATTCCTTGACCAGTGTGCAGATCTTGTTGACCGAGTCGAAGGCCTCCGGAGTGGCCTTGTCGTCGGGAATGGAGATCTGGTATTTATTCTCCAGGAAGCGTTTCAGTGAAACCATGGAGAAACTGTCCACAATACCTCCGGAGATCAGCGGGGTATCGAACGTTACCTCGGTATCGTCCTCCACGTATTCTTTAATCACATAAGCTTTGATGATTTCTTTCATTTCGTCCATTGAATGGTTCTCCTTTCTGATTGGTTATTTGGTTAGTTATCTGATGGAATGTTGATTAGGTTTAAATTTCTGAAGGCAATGGCCATCATTAGTCGGAAGTGGGTCAGTCATTTTCGAGGGTGGAGGTGTCGCCGATCTCTTCACCCCACTCTTTGGCGTGAAGGATCCTTCGCATGATCTTGCCGCTACGGGTTTTGGGCAGTGATTCGATAAATTCGATCTCCTGCGGCATGGCAAGGGGAGAGAGTTTCTTTCTGACAAAGTTCATGATGTCAAGATCCAGTTCTTTACTGGCGGTGAATCCTGGTTTGAGGGTAACGAAGGCTTTCACCACCTCCATGTTGACAAAATCGGGTTTGGATACAACCGCCGATTCGGCCACGGAAGGATGTTCCAGCAGGGCCGATTCCACTTCGAACGGGCTTACCAGGTGTCCGCCTGTGTTGATCACGTCGTCATCGCGTCCGACAAACCAGAAGTATCCCTCGTTGTCGATGGAAGAACGATCGCCCGGCAGGTACCAGCCGTTGCGGAATTTCTTTTGGTAGGTCTCTTCATTGTTCCAGTAGGTACGCATCATGGAGGGCCAACCGGGCCGGATGGCGATGAGGCCGATCTTTCCTGTTCCGTCAAATGGTTCATAACTATCCGGATCGATCACGGTAGCGGTGATTCCCGGAAATGGTTTTCCCATGGAGCCGGGTTTGATTTTCATTCCGGGATAATTGGAGATCATGATCGAACCTGTTTCGGTTTGCCAGTAGGTATCGTGAAAAGGTTTGCCAAATACCCGTTCACTCCAGATGACCGCTTCGGAGTTGAGCGGTTCACCAACGGAGGCGAGATGACGCAGCGAGGAGAGGTCGTATTTTTTAATCACCTCTTCGCCGGCTTTCATCAGCGAGCGTATGGCGGTGGGAGCTGAATACCACATGGTTACCCGGTGTTTTTCCATGAAACGGTACCAGTTATCGGCTGAAAAACCTGCATCGAGCACACATTGGGTCACACCGTTGCTAAAGGCTCCGATGATGCCGTAAGAGGTTCCGGTAACCCACCCCGGATCGGCAGTACACCAGTAAATGTCGCTTTCCTGCAGATCAAGTACCCATTTGGCAGTAAGGTACTGAGAAATGAGGGAGTAATGGACATGTTTTACCCCTTTGGGTTGTCCGGTGGTGCCGGATGTGTAATGCAATACCGATGGTGATTCAGCCCTGGTGGGGTGGATTTCAAAATGATCAGGTTTTTCCGCCTTTTCCAGGTCGAACGCAATCTCCCTCTCACCGGGTTGTTTCGCGGGGTCCGCATCCACGATGATCAGATGGCGGAGGTAGGGCATTTTGTCCAGGATCTTTCTGACTTTCGGGGCATGTTTTTTCTGGGTGATGATAGCGGAGGTCTCTGCATTGTCGAGCCTCACGAAAAGCGATTCATCACCGAAAGCCGAAAACAATGGCTGGGCTACAGCGCCGATCTTGAGTATCCCCAGGAATCCGATGTACAACTCCGGAATTTTATCCATAAAAAGACAAACCCGCTCGCCGGGCTGTATCCCGAGTTGACGCAGGAAATGCCCGACTCCGTTGGAATTCAGGCGAAGTTCATCATAGGTGTAACGCTTTTCGTTTCCGGTCGAACCCTCCCAGATCAGGGCTGGTTTGGTTCCCTTTCCCAACCCGCAGATCCGGTCGGAGCAATACCATCCGATGTTGATAATATCGCCGGGGTGATAATCCAGTTCCCTCTCCGCGATATCCCAGGAGAAGTTTTTTATCCGTTCATCGTAGGATCCGATATGTGACATAATGGTCCGCAAATAAAGATTTATAACTGATTTGATTCCAGAATGACCACGGCTGTGGCCATTTCCTTTAGATGCGATAAAGATACATGTATTTCTGAAACTGACAAGGAATCAAAAAATTCTTTTGCTTTTCCGAACAGCCGGATATGTGGTTTCCCAAGTTCGTCGTTCCAGACTTCGATATCGGCAAACCGGATACCGTATCGCCAACCGGTTCCGATGGCTTTCAGCAGCGATTCTTTGGCGGCAAAACGGGCCGCATAATTTTCGTACTTATATCTTTTGCTTTCGCAGTAGCCGATCTCCAGAGGTGTAAATATCTTATCCCTGAATCCGATGTCGCGGCTGAGTGCCTTTTCGATGCGCGATACCTCGATGATGTCAATCCCTGTCCCGATGATCATGGCCTAAAATTAGAAAAAAAAGGATAACTTAGCAGCACTAAAATCTGCACTATGAAAAACGAGAATGGATTGCCGTTGATTGCTGTAGGCGAGACAAGGATAGGATTTGTGCCCAAAATGATGAACCGTCACGGGCTGATAACCGGCGCTACCGGTACCGGAAAAACGATCAGCCTGCAGGTAATGGCCGAAGCCTTCAGTTCGATGGGGGTTCCTGTATTTCTTTCAGATGTGAAAGGAGACCTTGCCGGGATTTCGCAACCCGGCGGAACGGCCCCAAAAGTGGTCGAAAATGTAGCCAGATATAAACTGGAAGATTATTCACCCCAGGGTTTTCCGGTGTGCTTCTGGGATATCTTCGGGAAGCAGGGCCATCCGATGCGCACAACTATCAGTGAAATAGGGCCCCTGCTCCTGAGCCGGCTGCTGAACCTCAACGATACCCAGTACGGAGTGCTCAACCTGGTATTTAAAGTTGCGGATGATAATGGCTTGCTGCTGCTGGATATGCAGGACCTTAGGGCTATGCTGGAATTTGTCGGAAAGAATAAATCTCAATTTACCACCACCTACGGGAATATTTCCGCAGCCAGCATCGGCGCCATTCAACGGGGACTGATGATCCTCGAAGAGCAGGGGGCCGGTAATTTCTTCGGTGAACCTGCCCTCAATATTCATGACCTGATCCAGCGCGACAGCAGCGGCAAGGGCGTGATCAATATTTTATCCGCTGACCGGCTGATGCAATCCCCGGCGCTTTATTCCACCTTTTTACTGTGGCTGCTGTCAGAATTGTTTGAAGAGTTGCCCGAGATCGGCGACCCTGATAAACCCAGGCTTGTCTTCTTCTTTGATGAAGCGCACCTCCTGTTTAATGAAGCTACTCCGGTACTGCTCGACAAGATCGAACAGGTGGTGCGGCTGATCCGTTCCAAAGGAGTGGGGGTCTTCTTCGTAACCCAGAACCCCCTTGATGTCCCGGAAGTTGTCCTGGGACAGTTGGGTAACAGGATTCAGCATGCACTTCGTGCTTTCACCCCCCGCGATCAAAAGGCGGTTGCGGCGGCTGCCAGTACGTTCCGTCCTAACCCCGCACTGGATACTGCCCGGGTTATCACCGAACTGGGCGTGGGAGAGGCACTGGTATCCTTCCTTGACCACAAAGGTATTCCCGGAATCGTGGAACGCACCGGGATTGTACCCCCTCAAAGCCGCATCGGCTTTATTACCCCCGAAGAGCGTCAGCAACTGATCCGGTCCGACCTGGTCTATGGGGCCTATGAAGAGATGATCGACCGCGATTCCGCTTTCGAAATGCTGCAACGCCGCATGCAACCACCTCCCGAACCTCAGGTCAGGACAGAGCCCGTTACAAGGTATAAAACCCCGCCGGAGCCGCGCCGAAGGCAGGAGGTTCCATCAAACCCCATGGCCGATATTTTCGCCGGTTTTGCCAAAACTGCCGGTACTACCGTCACCCGTACCATCAGTTCCGAAATCGGACGTCAATTGGTCAGGGGAATTCTTGGCGGGATTTTCGGGGGGAAGACCCGGCGCTGACAGCACCGTTTTCTGCCGCTTCACCGGGGTATTTACAAAGGATACCAAGCAGTTCCTCTTTATCAAAGGGCGACTTGGATATATGTCCGTTCATTTTATATTCCCTGATCAGTTCCATATCAGGTGTGACACTGAAAGCAAATACCGGTAAAGCTCTTTTCGCCTGATCATCCATATCCCTGATGGCTTTGACCGCACTATAACCATCCATCTCCGGCATCATGATATCCATCATCACCAGATCATAATGGTTCTGTCTGACCATTTCCACGGCCTGACACCCGTTGCAGGCAATATCGAGCTCCACCCCCCATTTCTGCAGGATCAGTGATATCAGCCGTTGGGTAAAAATATTGTCTTCGGCCAGCAGGACACGTTTCCCTTTCACATATTGTTTCTGTTCATTTTTCATGATGCCCGACGATCCGGATGGTTGTCTTTTGTTCAGACAACAAAAGTAGCAATTCCCCTGACTTTTCCTTTTTATTGCAGCAAATTTAGTGCTTATAAAAATTTTTTCAGAAAACTTCATCGAAATGCCTGGGATAGATTTATGTGTGGAGTGTTGAGTGCGGACTCCGGACTCCGGACTCCCGCACCCCACACTTTTAGTATCTGTTTATTCTATCGGTGAAGGATGACCCGTGTTATGAAGGATTACCTCAAAACACGATCCTTTCCCCGGTTCTGATTGTACCCTGATGGTTCCGCCATGCCGTTCCGCGAATTCCATGCAAAGGATCAGTCCAAGACCTGAACCGCGCTCCTGTTCAGTTCCTTTTCGGGTGAACTTATTTTCAATCCGGAAGATCCGTTCGGTAATCTCAGGCGCCATACCGATCCCGTTGTCGCAAACCTCCAGTTTTACGGAATGGTCAGATGCTTCGGCGCGAACTTCAACCCTGCCCTCCCTGCCGGTGAATTTGATCGCGTTTGAAAGCAAATTGCGAAGGATGGTGTTGATCATCTGACTGTCACCCACATAGGGAATTGGTTCATCCACATGGTTCACCACGATGATCTCCTTTCTGGCAGCCTGACCCTGAACCAGTTGAATGTTTTCCTCGATCTTTTCGCACAAATCCAGCGGAGCAGGGGTAAATTCCAGGGTGCCTGTCTGCGACCGGGCCCAGATCAGGAGGTTCTGCAGCAAATCGTACGCATGCTTTGAGGCCTCCCTGATATCGGCGACAGTTTTCCTTGTCTTATCCTGTGGAGGGTCGGTCAGGTTTTCCAGCAGAATATCGGTCAGGCCGATGATGGAGTTGAATGGATTGCGCAGGTCATGGGCAATGATGGAAAAGAACCTGTCCTTGGTATGGTTCAGTGCCTGTAGTTCGGTGTTGAGTTGATGAAGGGTCTCGTTTTTCTGCAGTATTTCCAGGTTTTTTGTTTCGATTTGGCGGGTCCTTTCCAGTACCTTTTTTTCCAGCAGGGTCCTTTCCTGAATGAGACGGTGTTCCCTGCGCCGGATCCAGATCCACAACATGGCAGCAGGGATGAGAAAATACAGTGCGATCGCCCAGCCGCTTCTCCACCAGGGGGGCATTACCCTGATGCGGAGCATGGCCCCTTCTTCGTTCCAGATCCCATCGTTGTTGGCACATTTAACCCTGAAAATATAATCGCCGGGGGATAGATTTGAAAACGGAACAAACCTCCGCGTTCCGATATTGATCCAATCTGAAGAGATGCCTTCGAGCATATAGGCATATTGGTTCTTTTCAGGATGGGTGAACTCAAGGCCCACAAATTCAATCGTAAAATCCTGGTCCCGGTGACTTAGTTCCACCAGCGACCCTTCCCTGCATACCAGGTTTTCACGGACTGCCCCTTTGGATTTGTAACATGCGGTGATGACAACCCTTGGTTTCACGGGATTGTCGTGAAGTTGCCCGGGAATAAAGGAGTTGAACCCGTTCATGCCACCAAAAAACACCTCTCCGTCTTCACTCAGATGGCATGCCCTGAGGTTGAATTCCGGTCCCTGAAGGCCATCCTCCGCGGAATAGGTACGAAATCTTCCTGTGACGGGATCAAACCGCGAGAGTCCGCCTCCGGTGGCAAACCAGAGATTGTCATCGTGGTCGCGCAGGATTTCAAATATATTGTTGTTATTCAAACCGTCATCCTTATCGAAATAAATGAATAACGAGTCTTTCCGGATGAATTTGTTGACATGGGAACTGGTGCCGATCCACATGTCGCCGTTGTGGTCCTCGCAGAGCGAAATAACAAAATTGTCGCACAATGAGTTGCGTCCAGCCTCCTGCCTGAAATGGGTCATTTTTCCTGTGGGAGGGTGAAATACATCCAGACCGTTGATCGTGGCAATCCAGATGTATCCCCGTTGATCTTCCACTATATTGTAGATAAGGTTTGCTCCGATGTGACGGTTACCGGTGGCCTCGGAAGTGAAAAAATCGATATTGGTTTTGGTCCGGTCCATGTGAAATAAACCCGACTGGGATGCTATCCAGTAACTGCTGTCTTTCGACTGGATGATCTTGAATATGCGGTTTTCTTTGAGGACCGGAAGTTTGCTGTGGGGGAAGAACTCATTGAAGCGTACAAATCGCCGGTTTATCCGGTTAAAAATGAGGATTCCGTCCCTGGTGCCCAGCCAGATGTTTTTCTTTTCATCTCTGAAAATGACGTGTACAAAGTCATTCGGAATATACCGGTCACCTTTGAGCCGTGACGAATAATGTTCCACTTTCCCGCTTTTTCTGTCGAGAATATTTAATCCCTGTCCCCAGTTTCCCACCCAGATCTTCCCATCATCATCCTTAAAAAGCGAGGCAATCACATTTCCGAGCAGATTGACGGAAGAGGTAGTGTTATCGCGCCGGTACAGCCGGAAGCGGGTTGGTTTCAGGTTGGTCTTGCTGATCCCCTGAAGCGTACCAGCCCAGAGGTTATCAGAGTCATCGAGCGCCAGGGATAAGACAATATTGTGTCCAAGTCCGTGCACGGCATGGTTATAAGCATCTACCAGAAGGGTAACGGGATCGGGTCTGCGGAAACGCAGTAATCCCGATCCTTCCGTACCGGCCCACATGGATCCGTCAGTGGTTTCTAGAAATGCCCGGACATACAGACTGGTAAACAGGTTTTGTCGGGTTTGTGCCGTGTAGAGCGGCGTGAGGGTGCCATGTTTTTTTTCCAGGAGATAAATCCCTCCCCGGGTACCAATCCAGATGTTCTCTGCACGGTCCTGCATAAGGGCAGAGATTTTGCTGCTGATTAAAGAGTTACCTGTTCCTGCGCCGAGGTAATAAC
>CAYLVY010000063.1:0-21841 GCA_964387205.1 uncultured Draconibacterium sp. | reverse complement strand
CCTGCCAGCGTCAGATGGTCGCCCGGGTGAACTACCGTGATCAAAGCACCGCCGGAGCCGGATTTCAGCACCCAGAAGCCAGGTTCGTCAATATTAAGGCTGAAGTCGAACGAGCCTTGAGTGTCAGGGGTTAGAGAATCAACCGGGATCAATCCTTCCGGATCCATCTCCAGCAGTCTGATCATGCCGGTTGATGGACCGGTCAGGCTTCCCCTGATGGTAGTCCGGGGTTTATCGGCAGCACATCCTGAAAAGATCATCAATACCCATCCGAGGATAAAACCATGTATTGTCCGTGACCTGAGGTTCTGCATCATAATAATCCATCATTTTTTATCTTTCCGACAATGAAGCGATCGATAGGGAAAGTAAATTCCTCCGGATGCAGTTGGTCGCGGGTCAGCCAGCGAAAACTTTGTGCACCATCCTCAGCCGGTATATCAAACCTGACCTTCGTCACCGGAAAGTTAAAGGGTTTGGGAACCCCGACCATATAATAGATATTCAGTAATTGCATATCGGAGGGCAGCAGGGTAACAGGCTGATAAAATTCGGTTGTATAGTAATGGCTGTATGAGGTGATGCTGGTTTGCAGTTCTTCCATGAACTCCCGACGGAGACAATCCACGGTTCCTTCACCAAACTGAAGCCCCCCGCCCGGAAACTTGGTCATAAAAATTCCAAGCCGGAATTCATCGGTTACCAGGATCCGGCCATCATCAATCAGAAAACCATACACCCTGATATTGAATTTCTTAACCTCCATCAATACATTCTTCGCCGCAAAGGTAGTGGAAAAGTACTTTGATCAGGCAGGCGGCCCTACGATTTGGACCTTCTCCTCCCCCACTATGGGTAATCCCCTGAACCTCATGAAAAGGTTGACAATCGTAACCACATCCTTCTGACAATAGGAGACGATGCGGGGAAGGTCATCCTCCTGCCAGTAAACCCGTGCCACGTCACTCCCCCTGATATCATCCTTTGGTGTGGGAATGCCGAATACAGCGGCCAGCAGTTCCAGCGAGGTATAGCTCTTGTAATCGCCGAATTTCCAAAGATCTATCGTATCGAGATGAGGCACTTCCCATGGCTTTTTATCCGAAAGGTCCAGGATCGCAGGAACTTCAAGGCCGAGTATTAACATCCTCCTTATAAGGTATGGAAAGTCAAACTCTTTACCGTTGTGGGCGCATAAATAACTGAAGCCGGCCTCACCCGCTTTAATGAGCATCCTGGTGAAATCTGTGAGCAGTTCCCGTTCCTGATGTCCGCTGAAACTCCTTAGGCGGAGATGGCCACCGCGGTATATCCCGGTAGAGATGCACACGATCTTTCCGAACTCAGCGTAAATTCCCGCCCTTTCATACAAAAGGGCGGGATCAGTTACTGAATCGGGTGAAAGCCTGTCGGTTCTGCTGACCAACTGGCCTGCTTTCTTTTCCCATAAGGATGCAAAAGGTTCCGAAAGCTGATCAGAGGCGGAATACTGAGGGACCGTTTCAATATCGAGAAAGATGATACGGTCAGGGTTGAATTTTTCCAGCATATTGGTGAATTGATCATTTCCCGTTAATCGGAAAAAGTCAGGAAAGTTATGAATTGTTGATAACTTTTTTCACCGTTTTTCCTTTCTCAGGAATGGGACAGGCTTTGCATCAAAAATGATCTGCTGCTCCGGGGTCAGTATCGTCCTTACTTTCTGATGATGCCTGATCTCCGTTTTCATGATGGAGGATTCAAGTTTCTCCAGTTCATCAACCACCTGAAAGGCCTCTTTCTCATTGAAAGGCTGGGTCGAGAGCAAGGTGCGGAGCCTGGTACGCTTTTCCATCAACTGGTTTCGCAACGGTGTGACCTCCGATATTTTCTGCAGATCCAGGGCTTTCATCTTTTCTTTCTGTTCCGCGCTCAGCTCAGGGAGTTCGCGCCCTCCTTTCCGGTTGGGCCTGTCATCAGGACCCTGGGCAACGGCACCGGTTGCCAGAAAAATCATCAGCATAATGATGGGCCAGGAGCCCAAACGCAACATCGTTTTCATAGGATTTTGTTTTAAGGATTTGTGAATAAATACTGAAGGTTTTAATGACGCGGCTCATCCGTCCCTTTCTCCATACGCTCCGGAAAAGGAGGAGTCCGACGGGGGGAAGGCATGACACGGTCGAGCATCTTCCTGAAATTTTTCCTGAAAACCCTGCTTTGCTCTTCGTCCAGCAATCCCTTTAACTCCCTGAAATGGTTAAAGGTAACCATCTCCATCTCCTTCCTGAGGATCAGCATCGAATCTAACTGCCGCTGCAAAAGGGAAGAGTCCGGTACCGGTAAAAAGATCATGTCGAAAAACTTGTCATGCAACCGCCGGTCCTGCATCTGCAGACGACGCAATTCGGTCATATGCTGTTGCCTTAGCAATCTGAATGCCTCCGACTGTTCAGGTCTGAGGTTCAATGCTGTCGCTAAATTTTCCTGCTGGCCCCTGCCAGACCTTGAGCGACTTTCATGGTGACTCCTTTCCCACCACATCATGGCCAGTGTACCGGCATTCAGCAGGATAAGCACAACGACAAGAATCCGGTAAATCTTCAACTGGTTCATGGTTCAGAAATTTATCGGGGTCAGATAATCCAATGAGGTGGTGGCCAGTTCAGCATCCGGCCCGCTGTTTGCAGGCACGAAAGTGGTAAAAACCGTATAAAAATTAAGTACAAGCAGCACCAGGATAGCGGCGGCAGCCTGCCACACAATGGGGCTCCTGAACCAGGAAGCCTGCGCGGTCGCATTCTTCCGGTGTAATAATATTTCCTCCTCTGTCAGGTTGGATGGCGATGCGCGCCGAATGTCCTCCAGCGCATTCAAAGTTTCGTCAATCCAAAAGTCTCGCTTGTTCATATCCGGTTTGATGCTTTTCATAAATAAATCCTTCGGTTAGCGGTAAGTCTCATCATAATAATCGGCCAGTAATCTCCTCAAATTTTGTTTTGCCCTGAATATCAACGACTCCACCGCGGCAACCGACTTCTCCATCACGGCAGCCACCTCCGATTGGGTCAATCCTTCCATCTTCTGCAGGACAAATGCAGTTTTCTGGTCTTCAGGAAGTTTGGCCAATGCGCCAAACAACACAGCTGATCTTTCGCGGTTTTCCAGCCTGATACCCGGGTGATAAAAAGGAGCATCGCTGCCGGCATTTACCTGTTCCTCCCGTCCAAATAAACTCATTACGATCGCCTGTCTTTTTTTCCTTCTGATCCTCCTGAGATGTTCCAGTGCTTTCTGAACGGTGATTCGGTATATCCACGTAGAAAGGGCGCTTTGCCCGCGGAAAGTGCCGACCGAACGGAATACCTCGATAAAGACCTCCTGGGTCAGGTCCTCAGCGTCTTCGACATGTTGCACAATACCAAGTGCGGTATTGAAAATCCTGTCACGAAAGAAACGGATAACCTCCCGGAATGCCTGCTCCTCGCCCATTTTAAGGCGTTCGGTCAACAGGTGGTCATGATCGCTGAGCATGTTTTCTTAGATGCCTTTCATCAGGAATTCCTGCGGTCATATCCTGAAGGCTTTCAGTATATGTCTTTTTCCGGGGGGCCCTGGCAACTTTGCAACCGTGAAACCGGCCGCTTTCAGTGCCCGCACCACAGTTCCCTTCACGGAGTAAGTGGTGAGCAACCCACCCGGCAGCATGCTGTCGTACAATATTTTAAAACGACCTTCATACCACAATTCAGGTTGGGCAACCGGATCGAACGCGTCAAAATATATTATATGGTATGATCCCGGCGAGGGACGGAACGTTTCAAGGCTGGCAGGTACAACCTGCAGTTGAAACAGATCGGTAACCGGTTCCCAAATTCCCCGACCGGATTGGTGCAGTTTTGAAAAAATGGCCGAATAGTCAACTGAACCCAAAATATTCGGATAATTCAGACCTCTCCATATGGTTTCGGGTACCGGTTCGGGCTCCAGTGCGGTATATCGGACAGGAATGCTGCGCCGTCCCGACTCAAGAAGGGTCAACAATGCATTTAACCCCGTACCAAAACCTATTTCCAATACCGAAACATATCCTTCCGAAGGAGATAATCCGGATCGGTTTTCCAGAAATTCACTGAAGCCCGTCCTGATGAAAACATGGCCCGATTCGGTCAGGGCACCGAAAAGGCTGTGATAATGCTGATGGTACTTCCCGGAAAAAAGGGTGTCAGATCCGTCTCCGGTACTTACGATCCTCCATCTTTGTTCATCACTCGCTTCGGTCTCTGGCGTATATTTCATGCCGGGGCGTTACCAGATCCGGGGATATTTATTCGGATTGTATTCATGCATCATCCCATAGACCATTTCGAATACATTCTCCGCATTGGGATTGGAAAAATAGTCGCCATCGTTTGTATAGGCCGGCCGATGATCGTTGGCAGTCAGGGTTCTTGGCTGGGCATCAAGATAACGATAACCTCCCTGCTCCTCCAGCACTTTCTGCATCATAAAAGCAGAAGCTCCTCCGCTGCCATCCTCGTCGAAGAAAAGTATCTTGTTTGTTTTTCTCAGTGAATCGAGTACCATATGGTGAATATCAAACGGCAGCAGGGTCTGCACATCGATCAGTTCCACCGATATGCCAAAATCGGCGATCTGGGGAATCGCTTCCTGGGCAATTTTCACGCATGAACCATAGGTAACCAGGGTCAGATCCGTTCCTTCATTCAATATTTCAGGGACGCCCAGCGGGAGTCGGTATTCACCGATATTGTCGGGCATCCTCTCTTTAAGGCGGTATCCGTTCAGGGGCTCGATGATCAGTCCGGGGACATCCGAAGCCATCATGGTATTGTAAAATCCTGCTGCCCTTGTCATGTCACGGGGCACCATGACGTACATTCCCCGGATAGAGTTGATCACCATGCTCATGGGGGAGCCTGAATGCCAGATGCCCACCAGGCGGTGACCGCGTGTACTGATGATCAGTGGCGCCTTCTGACCGCCAACGGTGCGGTAGTGGGTAGTGGCAAGGTCGTCGCTCATCACCTGCAATCCGTATAAAAGATAATCGAAATACTGTATCTCTGCAATGGGGCGCAATCCGCGCAATGCCATACCAAGCCCCTGGCCGATGATCGTCGCCTCCCGTATCCCGGTATCGGAAACCCTCATCTCCCCGTACTTTGCCTGCATACCTTCCAGCGTTTGATTTACCCCGCCGATCTTGCCGACATCTTCTCCAAAAATCAAAGCCAACGGGTTATTCCTGAATAATACATCGTAGTTGGCATTCAGTATCTCCCTTCCGGTTACCACCGGGGACTTTTCCGTAAAAACCGGAGGAATCGGGGTAACCTTCATGGCCCCCTGCGCTGATTCACTGTATAAATGGCTGCTGTAACGCCGGGCATTGAGCCGTTGCTGTTCGTCCAGCCACGTTTCCAGATCGGCTTTCATGGGCTTTTTCATGCTGCAGGTGGTACATACATCGCGCATGATTTTTTTGGCCGCAGAAATAATGTCTTTACGGATGGGTTCGGCAATGGCCTCCAGGTCGGCCACGATTTTGTCGATCCTGTCCTGCTTTTTACAAGGACAGTTAGTGGATTTGACAACCTGTACCAGCTGTTTCCGTTCCTCGAGAAATGGAGTGATAAAGGCTTTCCATCCCCTTTCCCGTGCCTCTTTGGCTAATTTTTTCGCTTCCGCGTCAAGGGCATCCAGTTCCTCAGCGGAAGCAATCTTTTCATCCAGTATCCATTGGCGCATCCGCGGAATGCAGTCGTGATCGCGCTCCCATTGCAAACGCTCCGGCGATTTATACCGTTCGTGGGAACCAGAGGTGGAATGGCCCTGTGGCTGTGTCAGTTCCGTAACGTGAAATACTACGGGAACCTGCTCCCTGCGGCACAATTCAATCCCTTCCTCATACATGGCAAAGAGACCGGGATAGTCCCAGCCATGACAGGTATAAATTTTAATCCCGGGTTTTCCCTCTTCAGCGGCAAAACCCCGGAGCAGGTCACTGATGCTCTCTTTGGTGGTCTGGTACTTTTTCGGAACCGAAATTCCATATCCGTCATCCCAGACCGAGAGTGCCAGAGGTACCTGCAATACCCCGGCTGCATTGATGGTTTCGAAAAAGTGGCCTTCGGAAGTAGAGGCATCCCCTATGGTTCCGAAAGCCACCTCATTTCCTTTCACGGTAAATTTAGCTGCGGCATCCCACATGGCCGGACTGTTCCGAAGAACTTTGGAAGCCATGGCAAGGCCCAGAAGTCGCGGCATTTGCCCGGCAGTAGGTGAAATATCACCGGAAGAATTTTTCTGTTTGGTAAGGTCCTTCCACTCTCCGCTGTCATCGAGGCTACGGGTCGCAAAATGGGCATTCATCAAACGACCTCCGTTGTCCGGGTTACGCTTAAGGTCAGTATCTCCGTAAAGCTGTGCAAAGAAGGTATCCAGATCGGAGAGGCCGGCAGCCATCATGAAAGTCTGATCGCGGTAATATCCCGAACGCCAGTCACCATCACGGAAGAACTTGGCCATGACGATCTGAGGGATCTCCTTGCCGTCGCCGAAAAGGCCGAAATTTGCCTTTCCTCCCAGCACTTCCCTGCGTCCGATCAGGCTCACCTGGCGGCTTCCGACAGCCAGTTTATAATCCTTTAAAACCTCTTCCTTACTGAATTTTCTCTTCTTTGCCATGATAATATTGGTGTTTTTCCGATTGTTAGTAGTTTTCCTGCACGATTTCAAAATAGGCCATCGGGTGATCGCAGCAGGGACAGTTATTCAATGCTTTCTTTCCAAAATGGATATAGCCGCATTTTCTGCAAATCCAGTAACTTTTTTCTTCCCGCTCAAAAACGCGGTTCTTCTCCAGGTTTTGGAGAAGCTTCAGGTAACGCTTTTCGTGGTGTTCCTCTACCGCGGCAATGAGCTTATATGCCGTGGCGACCTTGGGAAACCCCTCTTCGGCAGCGATCCTGCCGAATTCAGGATAGAGGTCGGCCCACTCCTCATGCTCCCCTTCTGCAGCTGCCTTCAGGTTCTCGGCTGTTGTTCCGATCACTCCGGCAGGATACATGGCGGTAATCTCCACCATTCCTCCCTCCAGAAAACGAAAAAAGGTTTTGGCATGCTGTTGCTCATTCATGGCCGTTTCTTCGAAAAAAGCGGCGATCTGTTCAAAACCCTCCTTCCGGGCCTGTTTGGCGTAAAATGTATAGCGATTTCTCGCCTGTGATTCTCCTGCAAATGACTTCAGCAGGTTTTGCTCGGTCCTGGTTCCTTTGATGCTCTTTTCCATGTCGATTTGGTTTTAGTTGACCAAAGATAAATCTTTTCAACTATCACCATCACTTCATCCTGATAAAATCATCCCTGGTCACGCTGCATACAGGACAAACCCAATCCTCGGGAAGATCCTCAAAGGCCGTGCCGGGAACAATACCCCGGCCTGGGTCGCCTTCAGCAGGATTATAGATATGCCCGCAAACTGTGCACTTATATCTGATATTCAGCTTCATAATCAATTAAATAAAATATTGGACAATATGGAGGGAGAGCTTACTTCGTTTTACCGGTAATCCAGCCGACGATTTTGTCATCGAATGGTTTGACCCCGGATCCGGCATAATCCACCACCTGACCGTTTTCATCGATCATGAATTTGTTGAAATTCCACTTGACCGACGCATCAATCCGGCCATTCTGCTCCCGGCTGGTAAGCCAGGCGTACAAAGGGTGAATGTCATCCCCTTTGACCGATATTTTCGCCATCATCGGAAAGGTGACATTATATTTTGTTGAACAGAACTCTTTGATTTCCTGATTAGTACCAGGTTCCTGTTTCATGAAGTTGTTGGCCGGAAAACCGAGGATCACAAACCCGGTGCTCCGGTATTGCTCATATAGTTTCTGAAGATCTTCATACTGGGGCGTGTAGCCACATTTGGAAGCCACGTTCACGATCATCACCTTTTTCCCTTTCAGGGAAGCCAGGTCATACGGCTTTCCGTCGATATCCGACACCTTGAAATCATACAGGGTTTTACCGGTTTGTGCATACATAGCAGAAGAGAATATTAAAAATGATACAAGAATGATTAGCCTTTTCATGGTTTTGGTTTTTTGGTTTGACGGTGCAAAGATACAATAATTTGTTTATTTAAAATTATTCTAAATTATTGACGGGGTATTCATCAACCGGGATTAAAAGTTATCAACACAAGCCATCCGGTTGTCGAATTATCGATAATTTTGGCCATCCTGAATTTTAATCCCGTGTCACATGAATGATTTTGTTCACCTCCATCTCCATACCCAATACTCCATACTCGATGGCGCCTGCCGGATCAGGGATCTCGTCAGAAGAGCCAAGGAACTGGGGATGAAAGGTGCTGCGGTGACCGATCATGGCAATTTATTCGGGATTAAAGAGTTCGCGGAGATTGCCAGGAAAAACCCTGAATTTAAGCCGGTTTTCGGTTGTGAAACCTATGTTGCACGCCGGCGAATGACCGACAGGACCGAGATGGTAGACCGCAAGGGTGACCACCTGATCCTGCTGGCTAAAAATCTGACCGGATATCACAACCTGGTCAAACTGATATCATATAGCTGGACCAGGGGACATTATTACAAACCCCGCATCGACCGGGAACTGCTGATGGATTACCATGAGGGGCTGATCGCCGGTTCTGCCTGTCTTGCCGGGGAGATACCACGGGCCATTCTGGCCGGAAATATGGAGAAGGCGGAACAGGCGATCCGGTTCTACAAGGAGTTGTTTGGCGACGATTTTTACCTGGAGCTCATGCGCCACAAGGCGACTGATCCCACCCGTGACGGGGAGGTGTACAAGCGGCAGATGATTGTCGGCGAGGCCCTGGTACTGCTGGCCCGAAAAACCAGCACAAAACTGATCGCCACCAATGACGTCCATTTTTTAATGGAGGAAGATGCCGAAGCACATGACCGGCTTCTCTGCGTCAACACCGGAAAATTCATGGACGATCCCGACCGGATGCGCTACACGGGTCAGGAGTGGTTCAAATCCCGCGAGGAGATGAACGAGTTGTTTTCAGACCTGCCCGAAGCCCTTGAAAACACACTCGAAATACTGGAAAAGGTGGAGGTCTATGACCTCAACCGTGATCCAATTATGCCCGATTTTCCCATACCGGAAGGGTTCAGCAATGCAGATGAATACCTCCGCAGCATCACCTATGAAGGCGCTTCGAAACGGTACCCCGAACTCACGGATGAGATCAGGGAAAGGATCGACTTCGAACTGGAAACGATTGAAAGGATGGGTTTGCCGGGTTATGTCCTGATCGTACAGGATTTTCTGAATGCCGCACGGGAGATGGGAGTCTCCGTCGGGCCCGGCAGAGGATCTGCCGCGGGTTCTGTCGTCGCTTACTGCATCCGGATCACCGATGTTGACCCTCTTCGATTTGACCTTCTTTTTGAACGTTTTCTCAATCCTGACCGTATCTCCATGCCCGATATCGATATCGACTTCGATGAAGACGGAAGGGAAAAAGTGTTGCAGTGGGTAGTCAATAAATATGGTGAAGACAAAGTAGCCCAGGTTATTACCTTTGGTACCATGGCGGCCAAAGGGGCCATCAGGGATGTAGGCAGGGTACAGCGGCTCCCCCTCGATGAGGTCAACAGACTGACTAAAATGATCCCCTCCAGGCCCGGCATCACCCTGAAACAGGCCTACGAAGAGGTATCTGAACTCAGCGAAGCAAGGCGATCATCCAACCACCCGGTGGCCGAAACCCTCAAATTCGCCGAAAGCCTGGAAGGGTCGATCCGGCAGACCGGAATCCACGCCTGCGGTATTATCATCAGTCGCGGCGACCTGACCGATTACATTCCCGTTACCACTTCCAAAGAGTCAGAACTGCTGGTCACCCAGTTTGAAGGGGAACATATTGAGAAGGTCGGCATGCTGAAGATGGATTTTCTCGGGCTTAAAACCCTTTCCATCATCAAGGATGCCATAAACAATATCAAAGTGTCCGGGGGAATCGATATCGATATGGATACCGTTCCATTTGATGATGCAGCCACTTACGAACTTTTCAGCCAGGGGAAAACAACCGGGATCTTCCAGTTTGAGTCGGACGGGATGAAAAAATACCTGAAAGATTTAAAACCCAACAAAATAGAGGACCTTATTGCCATGAATGCCCTCTACCGCCCCGGTCCGATGGATTATATTCCCAGTTTCATTGCCCGGAAACACGGGAGGGAAAAGATCTCCTATGATATTCCGGTAATGGAAAAATACCTTAAAGACACTTACGGTATCACCGTTTATCAGGAACAGGTCATGCTCCTTTCCCAGGAACTGGCCGGATTTTCGAAAGGATTAGCCGATTCGCTCCGAAAAGCCATGGGAAAGAAGATCGAATCAATGATGGCCGAACTGAAACCAAAATTTTTTGATGGATGCAGGAAGAATGGCCATAGCGAGGAGATTGTGAACAAGATATGGAAAGACTGGCTGGCCTTTGCGAACTATGCCTTCAATAAATCACATTCGGCATGCTACGCTTATGTAGCCTATCGTATGGCCTGGCTGAAGGCCCATTACCCTTCCGAATTCATGGCAGCCGTGCTGAGCCGGAACCTGAGCGACCTGAAGGAGATCACCCTCTTCCTGGATGAATGCAAGCGGATGCATATCTCTGTCCTGGGGCCAGATGTGAACGAAAGTCATGCCAATTTTGTCGCCAATAAAAAAGGAGAGATCAGGTTTGGTATGGCAGGGATAAAAAATGTGGGAGAATCGGCGGTGGAGGCGCTGGTTCAGGAACGCGCAAAAAACGGGCCATTCCAGTCGATTTTCGACCTTACCCGCCGGATCAGCAGCCACCTGATCAATAAAAGATGCCTGGAGTCCCTCGCCAAAGCCGGAGCCTTCGATTGCTTTGAAAACAGCCATCGCGCACAATATTTTTATCAGGAAAACAGCGAAGATTCTGCTTTCCTTGATAAAATCGTCCGACATACCGCCGACTACCACGCGAGAAAGGAATCGATGCAGGTCTCCCTTTTCGGCGACTCCGAGGAGATACAACTGACGGAGCTTACCTTGCCCGAATGCCGCCCCTGGTCAAAACTGGATCAACTTAAACATGAAAAAGAGGTAACAGGTTTCTACATGAGCGGCCATCCGCTGGATGACTACCAGTTTGAAATGCAGCATTACTGCAACGTCAATATCGACATGTTGAAACAGGATCTGAAACCTTTCCGGGGCAAGGATATAGCTTTTGCCGGAATCGTCATCGAATCACAGCATAAAACAGGAAAGACCGGCAAACCCTTTGGGTCGTTCGTGGTGGAAGATTATTACAATTTTATTGCCCTGACCGTCTTTTCAGAGGATTTTCTGAAGTGGAAGCATCTTCTGGAAGAAGGCCAATATGTGTTCATTAAAGCCAGGGTGGAAGGGCGGTATGACAATCCCGACCAACTCAGTGTCCGGATCAGCCATGTTCAGTTGCTGCCGGAATTGCTGGAAAAAAACTGTAAAACTATTTCATTGACCACAACCCTGGATGATATCACTCCCGAAATGATCCGGGCCCTTCACGGAATGGCTAACGGCATAAAGGGAGGTACGAGACTCAGGATCAGGATTATAGATAACTATGAGGGTATTTCCGTTGACCTTCCATCAAGAAAGTTCAGGGTCAATGCCAAGGAATTTTTTGAATCGGCCAGACTTATTCCGGAACTGGAGGTCAGGATCATTGATTAAAGGGTTTTTCCAACCTCCCTTCAGGGAAGGATCATCCAGAACCATTGGAAATAACGGAAAGCTCAGAGATTTTTTCTACATTTGCAGTCCATGTAAAAATTAAATCCTGAAAAGATGTTTGAAACGTTCACCGATGCCAATTTTGATGAAAAAGTATTAAAGAGCGATAAGCTTGCTGTGGTTGATCTTTCTGCCGAATGGTGCGGCCCTTGCCGGATGGTCTCCCCGATCATCCACGAACTGGCGGGCGAGTATGAAGGCCGGATCGTAGCCGGAGAGTTGAATGTGGATGATAATCCCGCCACCACTGCGATGTTCAAGGTACGGAATATACCAACTGTCCTGTTTATCAAGGGAGGCCAGGTTGTGGATAAACAGGTGGGTGCCGTTCCCAAGAACACCTACAAAGCATTGATCGAGAAGCATATCTGATACTGTGCCCATCGAACAACACCGTCTCGAGCAGTTTTCTTCCCTCGAATTTCTGGCCCGCCAGGTGGTGGAAGGGTTCATCACCGGTTTACATAAAAGTCCTTTTCATGGATTCAGCGTGGAATTCGCTGAACACCGGTTGTATAATACCGGAGAATCGATCCGGTCGATCGACTGGAAACTTTACGGCAGGACCGACCGGCTCTACGTCAAACGATACGAAGAGGAGACGAACCTGAGGTGCCAGATTCTTATTGATAACTCCTCGTCGATGTATTACCCGGTTTTGGCCCATCCCGATATCAACCATCCCAATAAAATTACCTTCTCGGTCTATGTGGCAGCGGCACTAATCTATCTTTTTGCCAAACAGCGCGATGCTTCAGGTCTCAGTCTCTTCTCCGACTCCATTGAATTGCATACCCTCACCAGGTCAAACCCGGTGCATCAGAAATACCTCTTCAGCGAGCTGGAAAAAATGCTGGTTCCCCGTCCGGCCGGAGATTACAGGGGTACCAGGGTTGCCGGCGCCATTCATGAACTGGCGGAAAGGATCCACAAAAGGTCGCTGGTGGTCATTTTCAGCGACATGTTCGAAATGTCGCCCCAGACCGAAGAACTCTTTTCCTCCCTGCAGCACCTCCGTCATAATAAGCATGAAGTGATCCTTTTCCATGTGACGGACAAAGCGAAAGAACTGGAATTTGATTTTGAAGAACGCCCTTACAAATTCGTTGACCTGGAAACAGGGGAACAACTGCGGCTCCATCCCTCCGCACTGAAACAGCGTTACACCGAAATGGTGACCGGGTTCAGAAATGAACTGAAACTCCGATGCGGCCAGTACCGGATAGATTTCGTGGAGGCTGATATCAACGCAGGCTTTGAACAGATCCTCCTGCCATACCTGCTCAAACGAAACCGGTTATTCTAATCCATTCTGATCCAAACAACCAACCTTAATACAACCACCGCAATCATTTCACCTCCATGACCGAAATTTCATCCAAATACAATCCCGCACTGGTCGAAGATAAATGGTACCGGTTCTGGATGGACCATCGCTATTTCCATTCCGAGCCCGACCATCGTGAGCCATACTGTATTGTCATTCCTCCTCCTAATGTCACAGGCGTTCTGCACATGGGTCACATGCTGAACAACACAATCCAGGACATCTTTATCCGCCGGGCCAGAATGCAGGGCAAAAACGCATGCTGGGTCCCGGGAACCGACCACGCTTCTATTGCAACCGAAGCCAAGGTGGTGGCTAAACTTCGGGAAGAGGGGATCGATAAAAAAAACCTTAGCCGCGAAGAATTTATGGCCCATGCCTGGGAATGGAAAAACAAACACGGCGGGATCATTCTCGAACAACTGAAAAAGTTGGGCGCCTCCTGTGATTGGGAACGTACCTGCTTTACCATGGATGAAGCTTTGTATGAAAGTGTGATTGATGTTTTCATTGATTTATACAACAAAGGACTGATCTACAGAGGTATCCGTATGGTTAACTGGGACCCCAAAGCCCTGACGGCCGTTTCAGATGAAGAGGTCAACTACCGGGAAGTCAGTTCAAAACTTTATTATGTCAGATATAAGATCGAGGGAGAGGAAGATCAGTGGATAACCATTGCCACCACGCGGCCGGAGACCATATTGGGCGACACCGCCATTTGTGTCCATCCCGATGATGAAAGATACCTGCACCTGAAGGGGAAAAAGGTGCTGGTACCGCTGATCGGCAGAGCGGTTCCCATCATTTACGATGAGTATGTCGACCGGGAATTCGGCACCGGAGCACTGAAAGTAACTCCGGCACACGACATCAACGATTATAACCTCGGGATGAAGTATAACCTGGAGGTAATCGACACTTTCAATCCCGATGGCACCATGAGTGAAGCAGCGCTGCTGTACATCGGAGAAGACCGTTTCAAAGTCCGGAAGAAGATTGCAGAAGCCCTGAAAGAACATGGCCATATGGTCAGGGTGGAAGATTACACCAACAAAATTGGATATTCGGAGCGTACCGATGAAGTCATTGAACCCCGTATTTCGGTCCAATGGTTCATGAAGATGAAGGATCTGGCCCGGCCCGCACTGGAACTTGTTGAAAACGATACCATCAGTTTCCATCCGCCGAAATACAAGAATATGTACCGGCACTGGATGTCGAATGTAACCGATTGGTGCATCTCAAGGCAATTGTGGTGGGGCCAGCGGATACCGGCCTTTTATCTTCCCGACGGCCGTTTCTATGTAGCCCGTTCCCGTGAGGCAGCCTTTGCACTTTACATGAACGAAGTACTGTCAAAAGGCGAAACCGCAGCATTTACCCATGAGGAGCTGAAGCAGGATGAAGATGTGCTCGACACGTGGTTTTCCAGTTGGTTATGGCCCATTTCAGTATTCGATGGTATCAGGAAACCTGATAATGCTGACATTCAGTATTACTATCCTACCCACGACCTTATCACTGCCCCGGAGATCATCTTTTTCTGGGTCGCCAGGATGATCATGGCGGGATGGGAATATCGTAGGGATATCCCATTCCGGAATGTATATTTCACGGGCATTGTGCGTGATAAGTCAGGGCGAAAAATGTCCAAATCCCTTGGCAATTCACCGGAACCGCTTGAACTGATCGCTCAAAACGGGGCGGATGCCGTCAGGATCGGTATGCTGCTCTGTTCTCCCGCCGGGAATGATCTGCTCTACGATGACACGCTCATCGAACAGGGAAGAAATTTCTGCAACAAAATATGGAATGCTTTGCGTCTCGTGAAAGGGTGGCCGGTGGATGAACACCTGCCCCAGCCTGCGGTCAGTGCCATATCGGTTGCATGGTTCGAGGCTGTATTTCATTCATCACTCCGGAACATCAATAATCTCTTCGACGATTATCGTCTCTCCGAAGCGCTGATGGCCACCTATAAACTGGTGTGGGATGATTTCTGCTCCTGGTTCCTGGAGATGATCAGACCGGCTTATCAGTGCCCCATCGACCCCAAAACACTCAGTGCGGCAATCGGATTTTTCGATAATCTTCTCCGGATCTTACACCCCTTCATGCCTTTCATAACCGAGGAGGCATGGCATATGCTGGATCAGCGGCCGGAAGGCGCTTCGGTCATGCTTTCGGAGCAACCGTTGCCCGGCCCTGCAGATACCAGGCTTATCGAACAATTTGCGTTCGCCGAAGAGGTCATCATGGCCATCCGAAACGTCCGGAAGGAAAAAAATATTCCTCAGCGGGATCAGATTACCCTCTGTATCAGAAAAAACAACAACGAACCACCCGATACGACATTCGACGAAGTGGTCAGCAAATTATGCAATATCACTGAGATAATTTACGCAGACCAAAAACCGGAGGGTTCCGTACCCTTTGTAGTCCGGACAACCGAGTTTTATATCCCTGTCACCCTGGCGATCGACCCGGAGGAAGAATTGGCCCGGCTGAAGGGAGAAATGGAGTACACCCGCGGTTTCCTGGAAAAAGTAAATCAGAAACTTTCCAACCAGCGTTTTGTTCAAAACGCGCCCGCTTCGGTGGTTGAATCGGAGCGCAAGAAGCAGGAAGACGCAGAAGCCCGGCTGAAAGTGCTGGAGGCACAAATTACAGGTTTGCGATAGTCCATTGCCGTCTCAAATTCCCTGTTTCGGGATGTTGTTATCTATGCACCACTTACGGACAATGCTGATGACCTCCTTGCCATATTTATTGACCCGTACCGGTCCGAAACCGATGGTTCGCGAAAGCTGTTCCATTGTCACCGGTAAGGTCTTCATCAGCTCTTTCATCGACTTACCGGGAAGGATCATGTAAACAGGAATACCTTTCTGCTCCGACAGCGCCTCGCGCCATGACTTCAGTTGCCTTTCCAGACCGGCGGTTTTCCCCTGCTCAGGCTGTTCGCGGCCTGGCTCCCGGCCTTCGATGTTATCCGGCCGAAAATCAAGGTCGGCATCGGCACGGATCCTGATATAGTCGAGGGGATCAAACCCATCATACGCGGCCTTCATACATTTCCTTAAAATGAACAACTCACGCTGAACTTTCTCCGAGGCCTCCTTCCACTGCTTCAGAAGAACTTTATTATCAGTAATCAGCTCCGTTTGGCGGAGATATTCATCCGGAAAACTATCCAGCCTGACCTGGAAATAAACGACGGCCTTGCGGATACGCTCCTGCACTGCTTCATACTCTGCCGTCAGCTCTGAAGCCTTCATCATTTGCTGCAACTGTATCCTGAACCTTCCACCGACATGCTCGACTTCGTTGTCAAAAAGATCGATTCCCCGGGCCAAATGGCTGACAGAACTGGCAGTTGCCATTTCAGTGTTGCTGCGCAGCAGCTTCAGCAGATACCCGATCCGGTTCCTTATCCCGCTAAAATCGAACATCTCCAGTAACAGCTTTTGCCTGAACGCATGCTGCGCTTCCCGCAGCTTTTCCACCCCTGGCTCCTGCTGCCGCGCATTTAAAGCAAACTGCTGAACAAGGCTGTCGGTTTTAACACCGGTGGCAGAAATCCGCGACCGGAGTACGATACCATCCAATGTACGGCAACGGCTGAGCGCAACATACACCTGCCCGAAGGCGAAGGCAGCAGCAGCATCAATGATCACTTTATCAAAAGTCAATCCCTGGCTTTTATGAATTGTAATCGCCCAGGCGAGTTTCAGAGGAATCTGTTCAAAGGTGCCGACTATCTCTGACCTGATATCCCGGGTTTCACGGTTAATCTCATACCTTACATTTTCCCATTTCAGATACTCAGCCCTGATCTCCTCCTCATCGGGGGAAGACCTGACATACACGGCCTCCTGTTCCAGCCGGGTAATCCGGCCGATCTTTCCATTATAAAAACGCCGCTCACCGGAAGGATCATTTTTAATGAACATGACCTGCGCATCTTTTTTCAGCGTCAGGGAAGCATCGGTCGGATAATCCTGCGGCGAAAACTCGCCCTCTGTCCTTGCCCGGTAAATGCGCACCGGCTGCCGGATGCCCTCCAGTTTGGTATTGTTTATCCCGGAAGCGGTAGCATTATGAGTAGTAAGTGTAATATATCCTTCCGAATCATCCGGTAAAAAATCGGGATTGTATCTGCTGTTCAGTGTTTCAAAGAGGTCATCCCTTGTATCACCTGTGCGGACCCTGTTCAGCAACCGAAGAAAATCCTCATCCTTCTGACGAAAATGCTCCTTCAGTTCAAGGATGAGCATTTCGCTGCGGCTTAGGGCACGACTGTCAAAGAAATAAGCACTGGGATAATATTGCCGCAGGATATCCCACTCCTGTTCTTTGACGACCGGGGATAGCTGATGCAGGTCGCCGATCATCAGCAACTGAACACCCCCGAATGGCGCCCTGCTGAACCGGTATTTTCGCAGTACCTCATCGACAGCATCCAGGACATCGGCCCGTACCATACTGATCTCATCGATCACCAGCAGGTCGAGGCACTTGAGTATCCTGATCTTTTCACGGTTCATCCTGTAACGCATACCAGCCTCCGAATCCCCGGAATCCTGACCGATGGCACCGGGAATCTGAACCCCGAAATGCAACTGAAAAAAGGAATGGATCGTAACACCCCCGGCATTGATGGCGGCTACACCTGTCGGGGCAACTACTACCATCCTTTTGGAGGTGATTTCGGGAAGTGACCGGAGGAAGGTGGTCTTTCCGGTTCCGGCCTGTCCGGTAAGAAAAAGATTATGCCCGGTCGAGCTGACAAACTCCGCCGCAAGACGTAGCTGCTCGTTTTGCTTGTATTTCATCGCCTAAAAATAGATATAATATTGTTTAATCAGGAAAATGGGCAAAAGGTTATGCAAGAAAACCTTTGGTAATATGGAAAATTCTGCCGAATTTTGCAGCCCCGAATTTAAAACCAATTATTTATCCATTAAAAGGTAGCTTAAAATGCCAACCAAAATCAGATTACAGAGAAGAGGTAAAAAAGGACAAGCCTTTTATCACCTCGTTATTGCGGATGGTCGTGCACCACGTGACGGAAAGTTTATCGAACGTATTGGCATCTACAATCCCATCCCCCGGCCGGCCCAGATCGAGATCAATTTTGACAAAGCGCTTGAATGGCTTCAGAAAGGCGCCCAGCCCACCGACACGGCCCGCGCCATTCTCGCCTACAAAGGTGTTCTCTACAAAAATCACCTGCTGAAAGGTGTGCAAAAAGGAGCCCTCACGTTGGAAAAAGCGGAGGAGAAATTCCAAAACTGGTTACAGGAGAAAGAATTGAAAATTTCTTCAGCTAAAAACCAGGTCGAGGTAGAATTAAAGAACGACAACAAGAAACGCCTGGAGAATGAGGTAAAGGTCAATGAGGCAAAAGCGGCCGCCATCGCGAAAAAGCTGAACAAGTTGCGTCTGGACGAGGCTGCTCAGGCTGCAGAAGCCGCTATTTCGGCACAGGCAGAAGCTGAAACTGCCCCCGAAACCGGATCTGCCGGCGATGAAGAAGCCCCGGCTCAGGAATAACAGGGCTTTCGCCATCACTATCCAGGGCTCATGTCGGCAGAAACATTGATCTCCGTCGGAAAAGTCCTCAAAACATTCGGTAACAAAGGGGACTTGACCCTGCGGTTACATCGCCGCGAAATACCACTGCCGGATCATCTCCCCCATTTGTTTTTATCGCTGGACGGTGAAAATGTTCCATTTTTCGTCCTCTCCTTCGAGATTAAATCGGATGATACCGCCATCATCAGGCTGGAAGATATGAATGATCCTGAGTCGGCAGCCCCACTCCGGGGTGCAGAGGTGCTGCTCCCACGGCAATGGCTGCCCGAAGCGCCCGAAGATGAATATTACTCACACGAGATCATTGGTTTTTCTGTTGTGGACGACACCTTTGGTGAGATTGGCCTGGTGACAGAATTGATGGAACTTCCTCAGCAGTTCCTGCTCCGCGTGATGCAGGGAGAAAAGGAGATCCTAATCCCTGCCGTTTCCGGCATCATCCGGAAGGTGGATAAAAAAAAGCGCACCATCAGGATCAATGCTCCGGAAGGATTGATCGCCATGTACCTTTGACGGCGATGGGATTCCGGTTCCGACAGTTCTTCGTGGAAGACCGGCAAAGCACCATGAAAGTGGGCACAGATGCCATGCTGCTGGGTTCATGGGCAGAACCTCCGGAAACCGGACGATTACTTGATATTGGCTCAGGATGTGGCGTGCTGGCCCTGATGATGGCACAGAAAACGACCGGAAACATTGACGCCGTCGAACTGGATCCGTTGTCAGCAGAGGATGCGGAAATCAATTTTCTGCAAAGCCCCTGGGCATCCCGACTGAGGTTACACTGTGCCGACATCCGGGACATTGCGCAGGAAACCAGGGATAGTTACGCATTTATCATATCCAACCCACCATTCTTCAACCGCTCCCTGAAATCGAACCGAAATCAACGCAATATGGCACGCCATGAAGTGAACCTCAGTGACAGGGAGCTGGCGGAATCGGTGGCACTTCTGCTGGATCCACAGGGTCGCTTTTCCATGGTCGCCACTGCGGACGGGACTGCCCGGTTCCGGAGAGAGGCATCCACCCATTCACTCTATCTTTCCAGGACTCTCCGGATTGCCTCCAAACCTGGTAAAGCCATCCTCAGAATCCTCAGTGAATGGTCGTTCCGGGAAGCCTCGCAGATCCCTGACGGCATCCTGACCCTGCTGAACCACGATGGGAAATATTCGGAAGACTACCTTGCATTAACCCGTGACTATCATCATTTTAATTACTAATTTTGCTTTCAGGATTTAATCATGGCAGGTAATGTATTTCTATTATCTGACAAAAAAATACAGATTGACTATTATGCAAGACCTTTATCTTCACGCCATTACCGTATTTATGGGTTTTTTCGCCATGGTAAACCCACTGGGAAATGTACCGGTTTTTCTGGGGATGGTTCAGGACTTTGATAAAAAGACACAGAACCGGGTTGCGCTCCGGGCCAGTGTCACGGCTTTTCTGATCATCGCCATATTCAGTATTTTCGGCCACATCATTTTCCGGATCTTCGGCATTACCGTCCCGGCGTTTCAGGTAGCCGGTGGCATCCTGGTATTCCTTATCGGGTTTCAGATGATGAATTCACGGGAAAATCCAGTGCAGTCGCAATCCCGTGAGGAGAAGGAGCAGATGATGGAAAAAGCATCCGATCTTGCCATATCCCCGCTGGGAATTCCGATCCTCGCCGGTCCAGGAACGATATCCACGGCCATGAATTTCGTGGGGGCCCAGAAATCGGTCACCAACGTATTCCTCGTGGTGGTAATTTTTGCCCTGATGTGTATCATCACTTACCTCTCCTTTCTCTCGGCAGGATCGATCCTCTCCCGGTTCAACCCGGGATTGCTGAAAGTGGTTTCACGGATTATGGGGCTGATCCTCACCGTGATAGCCGTCCAGATGGTCATCAACGGAATAACCGGGGCTGTGACGCTTTATTATCAATAACCCAAACAGATGAACACCAAAATTCCGATCCTCATCATGATGCTCCTGTTCCTTGCGGCATGTACCAGGGTAGAAACCACTTACTATTCCAACGGACAGGTCAAAAGCGAAATCACCATGAGAGGGAAAAAGTATCATGGCCCCGCCAGTTACTGGTATGAAAACGGTATCATGCAAACCCAGTGCCAATACGAAGACAATGAACTGGAAGGAAAGCTGGTCTCGTGGCACATGAACGGAGCCCGCCAGACCGAGCAGCATTTCAGCCGCGGCAAACTGCATGGGGTGATGAAAGGTTTTGACACCGACGGGAAACTGGTATCTGAAGGCCATTACAACCATGGGATCCTGCACGGCCGGTATGTGGAATATTATCCCGACCGGGGAGTAAAACTGGAAGGCAATTACGCAAATGGCAAGCACGAAGGCACCTGGCTCTATTTTGATATCGGCGGGCTGATCATCGGGGAAGGAGTATTCAGCAAAGGCACCGGTAAACAACGTGCTTTCCGGGAAAACGGCAAGACGAAACAACTCACCCATTATGTCGACGACCAAAAACACGGCGATGAAATCTATTACCTGGAAGACGGGTCGGTGGAGATGATCAACCGGTTTGAAGCGGGTAAACTTGTAGAAAAAATCACCGGAAATGCCCTTAAAAAATAATTCATTGCTTTTGTTTGGTTAGTCAGAATGAACTCCGTACCTTTGCCTTGTTATTTAATTAACATTGTTATATTTGTCATTTATTTCTCTATAACTGGTCATTAACACTAACACAGAATCATCATGAATCTAGAAAAAATCATGAACGACCTGGAGAAGAAGCATCCGGGCGAAAATGAGTACCTTCAGGCGGTACGGGAAGTATTGGAATCCATCGAAGAGATTTACAACGAGAACCCTCACTTCGAGTCGGCAAACATTATCGACCGCATTGTGGAACCTGACCGTATTCTGACCTTTAAGGTCAGTTGGGTAGACGACAGCGGAAAGGTGCAGGTCAACCTCGGATACAGGGTTCAGTTCAACAACGCCATCGGGCCTTACAAAGGCGGATTGCGCTTCCACCCGAGTGTAAACCTCAGCATCCTTAAGTTCCTGGGTTTCGAGCAGATATTCAAGAACAGTCT
>CAYLVY010000062.1:19225-21847 GCA_964387205.1 uncultured Draconibacterium sp. | reverse complement strand
CCATCGTCGGTGACGAGACTCAAACTGTGTATTCCGTAAGGCGATGAAAAACGTTTGTCTGGCCCCGGTGACGCCTAACTGCCTGTTAAGGTGGTCGATCCCGGGGATGCCGAACCTGACATACCCATCAGGATCTTTTCCGATGGCTTCAGCGGAGAGTGATACCGCAAACCGGTCATTGATCTTTATCCGCACCACTCCGGGATGAATAGCGGTATCGGGTATGCCAGAATAATCCGGCACTGGTCTTTCTCCCCGGAGGACTGGCCGTTCGGGGTTTGTCAGGGATGGATTTTGCACAGGATTCTGCGCTACGACAGTCTCAAAGACGAAAAAGAACACCGGAACCAGCATGGTTATCGGGATAATCCATTTTTTTTTCATACAGCTATAACCTGAATTATTCACAAGCCCAAATTTAAACAAAATAGTCGATGCCAGGCAGAAGATGAAGGAACATTAATATTCTCATCGGTTAAAATGACGAGAGTTTTTTAATCGTATCTGATTAACATCGGTTTTCCGGGTCATTTATCATGGAAAAACATCTGTTATTAACACTTTCCCGACGGTTATCAACATGGCTTTTGTGTTCCGGGCGGTTTTTCGGAGTGTATGTTGTCAAACAGGGTGGTTTGTGATGGTTTTACCGGTTGTTTTCAACAAAGTGTTAACAACGAATTTCGTTGAATCTACCCAGGCCATTTGCGATCACCTCCATATCCGGAAATTATTTTGGAAGTTCAATTTTTATCGAGGACTTCATTTCTTTAACATATGCCGTAACCTTTTTCAATCGTAACCGAATGGTTTTCATGATGGCAGTGGCATATATCGATTATTCAATTTCAATCCATCCGCCAATCCGCTCATTCTCTGTCCCTAAAACCGACCAAAGGTACCATCCGCTGCCGAGTTCAGGGATCATGACGGCGTTTTTCTCCATTTTTCGCTGAAGGATCATCCTGCCGGTGAGATCTGTCAGAGAAAGAATGCCATTTTCCGGACAATGGATGCAACGGGCCAGCCCGTCGTGGCCTGGAATTGTCAATCGGGCCCTTGTTGCATCCGGAAGATCGCAGGTTGTTGCAATGGTAACAGATACCTGTTCCGAAACGGAATCGCACGAGCAACTATCGCAGGCTGTAAGTGTAACAGTATAATTTCCAGTGCTTTGGTATGTGTGTACAGGTTCATAAGCCGCCGAGGTGCTCCCATCACCGAAATCCCAGCGCCATTTCGTGGAATTCAGACTCGTATTGGTTGTGAAAAGGGTATTTGCATTCGGCGACAGTACAAATCCCGCTTCCGGAAGGTTCTCCCAGAGGTTCCAAAGCGGCGACCAGGAAAAAACCACGCTATCTGCTGCACGCTGAAGGAGCAACGCCGTATCGGGAGCGAGACCGGCATAAAACGGGAGCCCTTCGGAGGGTTTCCTGAAGAGGGCGGCATAAAACACACAGGCGGCAAGATAGCTTCCCTTGGGGTTCGGGTGGGAGTTGTCGCCATCGTGCAACACCATTCCTGACCCATCGAGCACGAGCCGCCAGGCCTCGCCCACCGGGGCGATCCATCCGCAGAGGGAATCGGCCACCAGCTTGTACGCCCTGGTGAGCGAATCCTGCATATGGCTGAAATCGTTAAAGTTCACGCTGCAATAGTTGGACACAAAGCATTGGGTACCGCCGAATCTTCTTCCCCAAGTAAGAAAAAAAAGAAGCCGGGCGCATGCATGGTTTGCGAGCACCGAATCCTTCAGATTGACCGATCCCGCAAGCATGCAACTATCCCTCAGCACCGGGATGGAGGGAAGCTGGCTCTGATCCTGTAGCACAACGAAGTCCCAGGGTTGCTGCCGGATCTTTTCCAGGCTTACCTGATTCGTTGCATGGGCGATGGGCTGCCATCCCAGGGTATAGCCACCGGGGGCATTTGAATCGAAAAAGAGCGAGTCGCCTGCCGAATGGGCCAGGGCCGCGGTGAGCAATGGCAGGTCGTTGACGTATGTGTAACTGTTCCCGAGAAAGAGCGCCCGGCGGAGCTGGGATTGGGCATGACCTGCAGTCAGCAATCCCAGACAAGCAGCTGTAAAGAACATTTTGCGAAGTGCTTGCCCATGAACAGGAAACACACGCGACCAACCGGTTTTGGTGTATGTTATTGTCTTTGTAGCGGTCATGACTTTTTCGGGTTAGTTCTTTCTGGCAATTTGCATAATACAGTTGCATTACTATGTTTTTGCATTTCCATACCTATTCGATTATCTCTGTTTTAAACCTTCCGCTTCCTGCTCAGTCGAAAGTTTTCAGAAACTGGAATTTTGCCGTCACTAACAGAAGATCAAATCGGTGTTCAAAAATATAGATAAAGCCTCATTGTTGCATCACGGAGGTTAACGTTTTACGCGATACAGTATTTTCACAGGCTGGAATAGTAAAACGAACCTGGTGTTGCAGATTATTAAAAGACCCCATTTTCTTTGCGAATGGTTTATTACAAAACCAGCTTCTGTCGGAGACCGGCATGAAATAATCCAAAAAGCGTCCGTAGTAATGCGCCGGGTAGTTTTTTTGATTCATCGCAGATTTTTTTATTTTCTTAACTTCCTTCTGAGATTTATTC
>CAYLVY010000062.1:0-19183 GCA_964387205.1 uncultured Draconibacterium sp. | reverse complement strand
TGTCATATCACCTGCACTCCGTTTCATTGACGGATCAGTTTTCCGAAACCCGGCAACCGGAAAAAAAACAAAGCGTTCAGATCCTATGAAAGCACTATCACCCCAGCACTTCAGCATCCGCATGCTCCTGTTGATCCTTACTGCAACCACGGTCATTATCCTGGCCGGATATCACTACTACCTGTATGAGAAGAATATCACCCGGAAAGAAAAATATTTTCAGTTGAAGGCAATAGGACAACTGAAAGCCAATCAATTAGCGATCTGGTACAAAGAACGGATGTCGGAGGCAAACTTTTTCTCCGGAAACGAACCGTTCAGGACACACATCTGCCTTCTGATAAAAGGAAAGGGCGATGATGAGAATAATTTGCGACAGTCGCTCCTGCATATTATGAGCAATAACCGCTATGAAAACATTTTTTTAATGGATAAAAACGGTGAAGTGCCTTTCAGCATATTGGAGCAACCAACTTATGTGGATGAGGTGACTATCGACTATACGAAAACAGTTTTCGCAAGCAGAGAGGTGGTTTTAAGAGACTTTTATTATTGTCCATCGCACAAAGTAGTTCATTTTGAACTATTTGCACCTGTCAGAGATCGAAATGACCAGGTCATGGCTGCCCTGGTGTTCAGGGTCAACCCCAACGAATATCTCTACCCGCTCATACAGGAATGGCCCATCCCCAGTCGGACTGCAGAAACCATTATCATCCGTCGTGATGAAGATACGGTATGGTACCTGAATGAACTCCGTCACAAATCCAATACTGCCTTTCAGGTTGGCTTTCCGGTGAGCGATACCGCGCGGCCGTCGGTGCAGGCTGCCCTCGGCAAAACCGGCTTTTTTGAAGGACGGGACTATGCCGGCAGACATGTCGTGGGTGAGATGTTGCAAATTCCGGGAACCCCATGGAAGATGATCGTGAAGGTAGACACGGAGGAGATGTTTGAAGAGTTGAACAAACGAGCCGTGCTAATTACCATTATCACCCTTCTCGCCATTCTCTTCACTATATCCGGAGTTTCCTGGCTTTATTATAACCGCCAGCAAAATCTTTACAAAGAGTTACTTGACAAGAAAACGGAACTACTGAAGTCGCAGGAGAAGTTGCTTCATGAAGAACGTCTTCATAACCAGTTATTAAACACGCGGATAAAGTTGTATGAATATGCATCCAGCCACTCACTCAGTGAATGCCTGAAACAAATGCTGGAGGAGGTCGGAGCGCTGACCTCCAGTCCGGCAGGTTTTGTTTTTGCACCCTCCAACCCTTCCATGAAAACCGATTTGCTTGTATGTTCAGACAACCGGCTGCCTGAACCCTCTGATAAAACACTGAACAGGATAATAGAATTGATATTTAGCACTGGTATTATAAATGAATTCCTCCGCAGACGCTCAAGCGTCATTCTAAATAACTCAGCCGAAATCATCGGGAAACTCGGCGAAAAAGCAGCACACATAAGCAACCTTCGGTTGATGATCCTGCCCATCGTCCGTCTTGATAAAACTATCGCCATCGCCGGCTGGATTGATAAACCGGAACCTTTCAACCATATTGACAAGGAAATTGCAGGTTTTCTGGCAGACGTCGCCTGGGAGATCGCAGAGGAGAAGTTGACAGAGGAACGACTCTGGCACAGCGAAGAACGCTATCGACTTTTACTGGAAAACAGCATGGATGCCATATTGCTGACCAAACCGGACGGGTCAACCCTCTCAGCCAATCAGGCTGCCAGCAGAATGTTCGGAATGACCATCGAAGAGATATGTTCAAAAAAAAGAGAAGAACTTGTTGACCTGAAAGATGAAAGACTTCCGGCTATCCTCAGCAGGAGAAATGAACAGGGCAGGGTCATGGGGGAACTAAGGTTCAAAAAGAAAGATGGCACTTTTTTCCCGGCCGAAATCACCTCCTCACTCTATCAGGACGGTTCGGGAGAATTTTTCAGCAGCGTTCTCATCAGGGATATCACCGTGAGAAAGCAGATGGAGGAACAGATCAGGGAAAGCGAGGAAAAAATCCGCCTGGTATTTAACTCCACGGCTGAAGGAATTTACGGGATTGATATGGATGGCAATTGTACTTTCATCAACAAATCAGCACTGACTTTACTGGGTTACAACGATGAATCGGAGGTAACCGGAAAAAACATGCACTGGCTGATCCACCATTCCAGTCAGGACGGTATGAGGTTTTCGGAATCAGAATGCCTGATATACAAAGCATTGACTTCAGGAACAGGAAATCATTCCGACCAGGAAGTCTTCTGGCGAAAAAATCGCACCTGGTTTCCTGCCGAATATTGGTCATATCCGATTTCGCGCGGGGGAAAAACCATTGGGGCTGTGGTTACTTTTATCGACATAACTGCCCGCAGGGAGGAAGAAAAGATCCAGCAAATCCTTTATGATATTACAAGGGCATCTGTTTCCCAAATAAAACTGGATAAGTTACTTTTTGTGGTCAAGGAAAGCCTGGGCACCCTGATTGATACCTCCCATTGTTTTATTGCTGCCCTTGATCCACATAGCAATGTTCTTGAAGAAATTCCATGTGGCCGTGACCCCATACCTTCCGGCCAATGGCCCATGCAGGAAGCACTTGCCCGGGCAGTCATTTCCGGCGGGACACCAATTCATCTGAGCAAACAAGGTATTCTGGAACATCTGGGACCGATGCCGGAACCAGATCCTGACATTCCCGTCTTAAGTTGGCTCGGCGTACCACTCTCCGATGGCCGTGAAGTGATCGGTGTAGCGGTGGTACAAAGTTATGTGCGGGAGGATGCTTTCACCGCCAGGGATGTTTCACTGATAGAGAAGATTGCAAGGGAACTATCCAATGTGGTGCAAAAAACCAAAATGGTCGAGGATCTGATCGTTGCGAAGGAAAAGGCAGAAGAGAGTGACCGGCTGAAGTCGGCATTTCTGGCCAACCTGAGCCATGAGATCAGAACTCCGATGAATGCCATCCTTGGTTTTCTGGAATTGCTGACCCAGCCTGATCTTGAACCGGAAAACAAGCAACAATTCATCCGGATCGTAAGACGGGGCAGCGATCGATTATTGCATACAATCAGCGACATCGTCGAACTGTCAAAAATACATGCAGGTCAAATTAAAGTTGTTCGTGAAGAGACAGACCTCACCAGGATCATGCAGGAACAACTAAACTATTTTATGCCTCTATCCACCGAAAAAGGTGTCAGGATAAGCATCACCAGTCAGGTGACAGGAATGGATGCTCTTTTTGAAACTGATAAAGACAAACTGAACAGCATACTGAGAAATCTGATAGATAATGCAGTGAAATTTACCAGTTCCGGATCGATCAGTTTCGGGAACCGCATCCGGGACGGGGTCCTGGAATTTTTTGTCAGCGATACCGGAAGAGGGATCTCACCAGAGCGAATCGATGCCATTTTCGGCTATTTTATTCAGGCAGATCTGAACCTGACCCGCGCACATGAAGGGTTGGGGCTCGGGCTGACCATTGCAAAAGCCCATGTGGATGCCCTGGGCGGAAAAATCATGGTTGAATCAGAAGTGGGCGAGGGTAGTACCTTCTGGATTTCGTTTCCTTTTGATAACAAAGCACATATGAAACTTACGTCAACCCTGACGACCGGGGAAGCCATTAAGGGCGAACAAACGATCACGGTTCTCGTTGCCGAGGATGATGAAGCCAGTTTTGAACTGATCAACATGTACCTCGACAAATCCCGTTTCAGGCTCCTTCATACAGAAACCGGTGCGGATACTATCAGAATGATGATGGAGCATCCGGAGGTAGCGCTGGTATTGATGGATATTAAAATGCACAGTATGGACGGACTGGAAGCCACCCGAAAGATCCGATCCTTTAACCCTGAGGTACCGATCATTGCACAAACTGCTTTTGCCCTGCCGGGGGATAAGGAGAAGGCTTTTGAGGCAGGCTGCGACGAATACCTTGCCAAGCCTTACAGTAAAAACACATTGAATACAATTATCGATAAGTACATTAGCCTCTGATCGCATGAAATTCCGTTGTTTTCACTTTAATCAGCAACCCATGAGAATTTTTTCTTATTTGCCATTTTTTTTGTCGGTTTTTTCTCTGGCTACTATGGCGCAGGTAGCTATCAACGACACAGGAACACCTGCCGATTCATCCTCCATGCTCGATGTCCGGTCAGGGACAAAAGGGTTTCTTCCGCCCCGGATGACCCTCACCGAGATCAATTCCATACCAAAACCGGCAACGGGGCTGATGGTTTACTGCACTACCACAGGCCTCTCCTATTTCAACCGTGGAACACCGGCTTCACCACATTGGGTCGGGAGTATTTCGCTTCCTTTTTCCGGCAATCTTCATTTCCAGGCACCTTTGATAGAACTGGCGAATACAGGTGAAGGCGGGGTCGTCAATTTTACCGTTACCGACAGCCTGAATATCTGTCCGGCCTTGCAGGCAACTACTTATGGATCAGGTAACGCAGGAGTATTTCTCGGTGCAAATCCCGGCAGCATGGCTGCAACCCTGGTTTCAGGCGCCAATTATGGCAACGCTATCTACGGATATAACTTCAGTGATGAATTCTCTGCATTGTTCACGCAGAATTTTGGAAGTGCATCAGCGATATATGCGGAGGCGCTTCAGGGCAATAGTATTGTGGCAAAAAATGCAGGACCGTCAAAATACACAATATGGGCCCAGAATGATTCAACAGGCCCGGTTTTAGGTTTATCCGGAAAATCGGGAAATGGGCTTTACGTGGAAAATGCCAGTAATATCCAAAGTACTATTTACGCATCCAACTACGGAAACTACACAACACTCTATGCACGTGGAGTCGCAGGCAATGCCGTCGTTGCAGAAAACAACAGCAACAACACCAGCACAATTTTTGCGCGAAATTCCGGGAGTTTTACGACACTGGCATCTGTTGCAGGTACAGGACACGCTGTGTACGCTGAAAACAACAGTGCGGGTTACAGCACCATTTATGCTAAAAATAGTACCACTTCCGGAGCCAGTGCCATTTTTGCGGAGATATCCAATGGTTACCCAGCGATCTATGGGAAAAACAACAAAACCACCGGCGACCGTTCAGGAGGTTTTTTTGAGGCCGGTGATTCTTATGCCTGGGTAGGATGCAATTTCTCCGGCACGAGTTATAAAATTACCGGGACCGGGAGCGTATCTACCATCGTGGATTCACCTGAAGGGGCTAAAGTCCACATGTTCTGTCCCGAATCCCCCGAGATACTCCTGACCGATTACGGAGAGGGTGCATTGGTCAATGGTCGCTGCCATATCACCCTGGACCCGGTCTTTTCCCACAATATTTTAGTGGATGAAGCGCACCGGCTCAGGATTTTCATTCAACCTGAAGGGCCATGCAACGGAGTTTACGTGACTGAAAAATCATCGGAGGGATTCGATGTTATTGAGCTGCAGGACGGCCGTTCCAACATCCCGTTTTCATGGTATGCCGTAGGAAGTCGGGCTGACGAGCGTGACGTTTCAGGAAATCTCGTCTCAAAAAACGTGGGAGTCAGGTTTCCAAAGGCTCCGGTTAAAAAAATCGAATAGCCATTAAATCAATGGTTATCAGCAACTTTTATTGGTTTATCTATCAGTAGCAGATCAAGATACCGGATGTTTTGGCGGATCAAAGAATCTCTATCCCATCCTGCAATAAGTTTATAGTTTTCCAGGGCTTCACGATACCTTTCCATCCGGTAATACACATCACTCTTTTGCTTCAGTAACTGATGATGAAAGGGAATAATCCGCAGACCCTGATCAAGATATTGAAGTGCATCGTCGTACCTGCCGTTGGCCTCCAGCAACCTGGCAAGGTTCATCAGCACCTTCAGTTTAGTCGGATTCTGACCGTACGCTTTCTGGTATGCTGCAAGGGCTTCGGTTTTATTCCCAAGTTCCTCATATGCTTTACCGATATAGGTCTCTACCGGATTCGCAAGCGGATCAAGATTCTTCACAAAGGAGCGCGCTGAGGTGGCATGAACCAGCATGGCATTCCAGTTACCCACTGCAGCATCATCCATGGCCTTGCGGATAAGGCTCTCCTGCCGAAGCACCAATAGGCCATATACAGCAAATAGAAAACCTGTGGCAACAAAGGCTAAGGGTAGCACTGTGATCCTGTTGCCATAAGGTGCAGCCGGTCTGATCCTGGCCCACAAGGTAACCGCACCGGCAAGGTATAATGCCAACATCGCAAGATGAAACGGCCTTTCGTAAGGAAAATCAAAAACAGAAGCAGTCAGGTAGCCGGTCAGGCCAGCCATCAAAGTGAGGGCGATCATTTTATCGCCCGGGGGGCCTGACCGGAGAACCTTCAGCAGATAAAAAATGGCTGTAACAAAAATCGCAACAAAAAGCACGAAACCAATCATCCCCTTTTCAGCAAAAACCCAAAGAAAATCATTATGGGGCCTCACCCAGTTGATCTCCTCGCGATCGGAGAACCGGCCGGGGTAATATTTCGGAGCCTCAAGTTGCCAGTTACCCGCGCCTACCCCGGTCATAAGGTTATCGCTTATCATTTCAATCGTCAACGACCATGATTTCAACCGGTTGACATTTTGATAGGAAGATGGATCCACCATGGAGGCAAAATGCTTCACATAGCGGTTCTGAGAATGTTGGGCAACGGAATAAACAACCATGGTACCGGCAACGGCTATCAGCAGCAGACAAACGACCACCCAGCGAAGGTTTTTTCGTAACCAATCTCTTTGAAAATAAAACATGTACAATACTGCAGTGACAGGAACAGCCACCAAAATCCCCATCCAGACTGCCCTTGTCTGAAGGATCACGACCAACGCGAAGGTCAAAACCAGGATTATCACCGGAATTATTCTTTTAAAACCTCTCAGAATAAAGATCCCATAAACAATCCAGGGCATAAAAAGGTACAAGGCGAGGGAAAACAGGTTTTTGTGAGACATCAAACCCTCCACCTTATAGACCATAGGACGACCATCGGGAAGAAACTGCTGGTCAGAAAGAAAAACAAGTAAATAATACTGGGAAATGCCGATTATCACGGCAATCAATGCGGATATCATGGAAAACACTGCCAGTTGCGACGGCCATCGGGGATTATCTTTAAAAATCAACACCGCCAAAAGCACCACCATCGAAAAAAGGAGCCATCTGACAAGGTCAAACAAACCCTCCCTGACATTGGTGCTCAGCACGATCGATAACAGTGTAACGACAGCCATGAGTCCAAGTAATGGGAACATGGCGTTCCTAAAAAGGTCCGGAGAAAGCTGATCGTGATTCCGGAAAAAGAATACCGCGCCAAATACAAACATGAAAATTCCCAGGGCAGCCAAACGGGGAACCAGGGTGAAATCCAGCACATTGTCCATGTAAAACACCGGGAGGATCAACACCATGAACCCAAGAAAAAATGGTAGGAAAAGCAATCTTTTCCTTGCCTTTTCGGATTCAGCTTTGTTGGTTTTATGCCTGGCTGATGACGACATCAATGTTCAGAATCAGAGGATGACCAGCTTTTTTATCACCGTCAGTTTGTCATTCCTGATCGTAACCTGATAAGTACCGCTGGCCATTCCTGAAAGATCAAAATGCAGATCTTCAGCATGTGTACAAGACCTTGATAAAAGAGTCTTACCGGTCATATCGCGGATAAACACTGCGGGTAGCCCTTGAAAATCAATCGGAAGGATCAGCCTGAAATGCCCCGTGGAAGGATTGGGGAGCAACTGTATTCCCTGATTCACTGCCTCGTCTATGCCTATTCCTCTCTTTTCCTGTATAACGGACACCGTATATCCGGTTGAAGGCCCGGCTTTGACGGAAATGCTGGCCACACGCTGTTGGTCAAGGGTGTTTTGTGAATAACCGGCAACAATAGTTCCGCTCCCGGTGCCGGAGGTAGTAACGGCGCACCACGAGGCATCACTGACAACCGTCCAGTCGGTATTGGAGATCACGCTGAAATTCGTAGATCCTGCATCAGCGGTGACAATGCGGTTGTCAGGGGTAACAGATAAAATTACCGCTGCTCCTTCCTGCACCAGCACGGCGTTTACCGGTGGTAATCCCTCTGCGGTTACTGTGATGATGGCATATCTGGGCAACACGGAAAAATTTTCTTCCGCAGTCGCAGTGATGGTACCATTCATCATACCCGAAGAAGTTATAGTGCACCATCCCTGGTCGCCGGCCGCCACCCAAGCAGTGTTGGAGAACACCTCCAATAAGCCATTTCCGCCTGAGGCCTGAACGTATAGGGTATCCGGGCTCAGGGAAAGCATGGCGGCGGCACCATCCTGGGTGACCGTGACAGTCTGGGATAACAAACTATTGGCAAAAACCTGGATGGAAGCGGTTCTGGGCAAGGCAGACTTATTCTCCTCATAGACCATGCGTATGGTATCGCTACCGCTTCCGGAGAGGTTTACGGCAGGGCACCACGGTGCATCGGATTCCACATTCCAGTCCACATTGGAGGAGACAAGAAAAGTAGTTTCTCCGGCTTCCGGCATAACATTCCGGTTGGGAGGGGTCACAGACAGGAACGGAGCCATGGCAGTAGTGAATTTGACTTTTAATCCCGAGGAGGTTCCACCCGGACTTTCTGCTACTATCCTGAAGTAGTAGATAGTATTTTCAGTCAGTCCGGAGATGACTTCACTCACATTAACAGATGTCGTACCGGTTCCGGCAGAGACAACCGGTGTGGAACTGGTCAGCGCGGACGGAGTCAGTCCGTATTCAAAATGGTAAGAGGTCTCCTGGCCATTAGGATTGATAGCTGCATTGAGGGTTGCCGAAGTCATGAGAATATTGGATGCGGGCATTGTAACCACTTCAGGTCCGAACGCATAGCGGAATGAAGCAATCCTGGTCTTGCGGCTTCCACCACTGCCAACATATTGGGTAGTGAACCAGAAAGTTTTGTCATCTGCTGGATCTACGCTGACCTGGGAATAGTCTCCCCACCGGTTGGCGCCGGTCTGGGAGGCACTTCCTTCCCAGATCGTATCCTCGGCCATATCCAGGATGCCGTTGGCGAGGGCGTTAGCCCCAGCCGACTGGCCGCAATATAGAATTCCGGGATGGATCTGGGTGCTGCTAACGGAGTAGCCGAGGCCGATTTCACCGCTCCCGTTCATGGCAATACTACCCATCCAGCGGCTATGCTCGTCCGGCGCATAGGTACTTTGCTGGCGAATCTCCCAGTCACCCGTCGATTTTCTCAACTCGTACCAACGGATCCCGGCATGCCTAACGCCATCTATATTTACGGTATGGCAACAGACGATGGTCTGGTATCCGCCAAAATTCCTGTACTGGGGCACATTCATAATCACCTGCGGAATGCCATCGACCCGTTGATTGGTCCCTTTCTGATCGATATTATTCCAGTTATTCCCGAAATTGCTGTTAAACGGTTGTACATCGATCTGTTGCGTCCGGAGGAAAGTGGAGTTGGCCGGGGTATTCCAATCGACCGTCAGTTCATAGAGCCAGAGCTGATCGGAACCGCCCCCCAATGCGTCATCATTGAAAGCGATGAACATTCCCGGAGTGCCTCCCGGGGCATATTCTCCGTCGTTGTCGAGGGGAGGCACGCACATAAAGCCATCCACGGAAGTAGGGCGCCAGGGGTTATTAAAGCCGACTGCCTGAGCCGGTTCCCCGATGAGCATTTTGTTGCGTTCAAAAACATAGATATCATTACCTGAGCTATTGTTTACCCCCATGTAGTATCCATCCTGCCAGACCGAGAACTTCGGATAATCGGGCATGGAGGCTACCTGAAATGAATAGGTATGCCAGGTCCCGGTTGGGTCGTTGGTGGTGGATACGGCCATCAGGATGTAATTGGGGCCGGAATATGGCACTGAGAACTCTGTAGCCAGCCAGCGGTCGGCCTGTTCGTCATACAGCATGATAGGATCGCCATCGTTGCGGTTGGCTCCCGGAACATTGCCGAAGAGTTGGTTCATATTGGTCGGGCCGGCTACCAGGGTACCAGCTTTATCATAAATGGCATAGACAGTGTTGATCGTTTGCATGAAATGGTCGGGACCGGCAGTTCCGTTGCAGTCGGGAGGATAATACGGGGAGGTCTGACCATCAAAATTCAACTGAAGTGACTGATTATCAACCACTGAACCAACAAAGTCCTGCCGGATCGGATCAGGCCCTTTGGGCAATGCTGTTTCCGCAAAGGGAAAAACCCTGTTTTTCAAATCTTTATTCAGGGTACGGGTGAGACCCTTTTGTTCCAGTTGACGGAACTCCTCCGCACTCATGGGCGGGATGTCGCGTAGCGGACGGCTTATTCCGTGATATTCGCCCTTTACGATATCGGAGGGTTTTGCCGGGATTATCTGGGCGAATAACGACCATGGGAGGAAAGTCAGCAGCAGTGCAGGTAGTAAATGTTTCATATCACAGCTCATTTATAATTATTTACTGCAAATTTACGAATAAAATATGGTAGTCAGATCCTGCAGGCAGAATATCCATATACTATTCAAATGGGCTATGAAGGTTGAAACATTATTGTGCCATTATCTTTCGGTTCACAACCCCATTTTGGCTGATAAAGGAAACAATGAAGCATCCGATCGGAAGGTTTATGGGAATTCTGATATCACTGCCCTGCACATTCCTGCCTAAAAGTGTTTGTCCAGACAGGCTGAAGACGGTTACTTTTCCAGTGAGATTTTCATGGTTAAGGCCACGGACAAATATAATATGATCTGAATACCAGATCATGGCTGTTGATAAAACAGCAGGCTTCTCTATCCCGTAAGGGCCATTGAAACGGATTTTAAGCCGGGCGGAAGGATCGCCCGGGGCAGCACTGAAATGATACTCCGGATGGGATTTCAGTTCCTGGGTATGACCGCTGATCAAGTCTTCAAGAATAATTTGGCTGGCACAGGAGAAAAACTCTGTTCCGCTGATTTTCAACAAGTAATTGGATGACACGCCAGCCTTGACACCCAGAATAATTTCGGCATTATCATCGATGCGGCTTCTTCTTTCAATAGAATATGACCGATCATCGCGGATTGACCAAATTTCCGGCGCTTCGCCATGCATACTCCTGAACTTACGGGAACCCCCATATTGCAGCACCGGGTCGACCTCGAGATTAAACTCATCGTACCAGGTGTTGGCAATGGTGGATAACCTGAAACGAAGAATATTCATGTCCAAAGGCGCCTGCTTAAGCCAGGACTGAAGAGAGTGACTTTGCACATCATGATCCATGCCTATACTCCCGGTTGCAGTGGCCTGCAGGAAAACAGACTGCATAGGAGCGATATACCGGGATGTACCCAGGGTACCACTGCTTCCGGCAGAATTGAAGAGGCCGTAATTTCCTGCGTCATCGGAATAAATCCAGTAATCGTAACCACCACCGCTTAGGGCAAGATTCGAGCGCTGGCTCCATCCTGCAGCGGATTTCCAATCAATGGATGAAGGGTAAGGGTTGCCGACCAGATTGTATGGATTTGCGCCATTGGTAATGTTCCAGGAGACACTGCCGCCACTGATGGTCCCGGAGAAGGAACGTACTGTGGGTGATCCGGTTACCGGGTTCCAGTCGTCTGAATAGGCTACCAGATAACCGCGTCCGGGTATGAATGTGGGTGGAATGGAGGCACCGAAACCCGCTTCACTGCCGGTTGCTTCCACATCGCGCTCATTGTACTCCCCCTCCTCATTTTTCCTGAGGTTGACCCAGTAAAGCTGGTTGGTAGTGCTGGCATTAGGGTTCCAATAGTAGAAATCCCAGTTGTATGGTGTCTGGGTGAAATAGTATAATCCGGAAAGTTCTTCGGGTTCCGGTGCAAAAGCGGGCCAAATATTCTGTGATGTCACTGGAGATGAAAGGAAATGCCATTTGAAATCATTGGGAATATATCGTTCCATTGTACCGTCGACCGCACCATCATAGAGTAAAGAACCGGTTCCGGTTTCGGAAGAGCGGATTGTGAATCCTACCGGGCCTTCGCTGTTAATGAAAGACCCTGACACTGTCAGGTGTTTCCCTGCTGCAAGGTCAAGCTTTTTTCCACTGTTGATCCGGATGGTACCTGTCACAGTCGTGAGACCGCTGCTGTTGAGGGTAACTCCCGAGGCATTGTCAATGGTCAGGTTGTAAAATGTTGTAGCCGATGATCCTGAGAAAATCTGTGGAGAAGCTCCAGTCATGGTGATGGTTCCGTTTCCGGCATCTAAGAACCCGTTATTAGTAACATTTCCACCGATGGAATGGCTGAAATCGTCTGCCGTGAACGCTGCGTTTTCTCCGATGCTGAATTCATCTCCGATGGTAAGGGCTCCTGTAGCTGACACTGAAGCGGTACCACTCAGAGTGTAATCCCCAAGGATCAGGAGCGATGAGGCAGGCATGGTCTTTATACCGCTGCCGCCAAGTACCAGATTGTAATAGGCATTTTGGGTTCCGTCCGGTTTTAGTATTGTCTGGGCCGTTCCGTTGTATTCCACCGTATTCTCAAAAACATCGGCTTCCCAATTGCCATTATTGACCATCGTTCCGGCAATTCTCATTACAGATCCGGATTGCATAGTCAGTTTGGAGGTATCATGCAGTATGGTGAGATTATAAAAATCAGTTGTTCCTGAATAGGTTCCGCCAGAATAGTTGAATACCACCGTACTGGTGCCGGGATTGAAAGTACCCAGGTTATTCCATGAACCCGCCCCGCCATTGATAAATGGGCCTCTTTTGATGGTCAGGGCACCAGTCCCGCCATTCAACACAGCACCCGACTCAATCGTAACACTACCGGCTTCGGCATTGGAAGAGAGTGTCGGGGCAAAGGCTGTTGCCACTTACGACTTTTTCCGTTGAATTATCGAATCCAACGGCAACCTCAAGGTTATCGGATGTCCGGCGAACCATGACTGCCGGCCCTGTATAATCGCCTGAAAGCTGACGAAGCCCGTAAGCCGCCTGCGGATGGGTTGACGGCAACCCCATCAGGTCAAGGTTGTTTTGTGCCGAAGATAATATGCCAATATGGAAGCAAAGTAATAAAAACAGTAACTTTTTCATGCCTCAGGGATTTTTGGGTTAGCAGGTACTTTTTCTCAAATATAAGGATATTTCAGCCTGATTCAGCGCATCTTCAGAACTAATTTTCATTACATCCAAACATGGAAATATCATCAATTTTCACTTTTATCTGCTAAAAATCACTTTAGATATCAGAATAATATGTAACTTGGCTCCATGTTTAAAGATAGCACATCACTAACAAAAATTAAATGATATGAACAAAACTTGGTTTACTTTATTGATTGCATGCGCACTATCTTTAAAATCTTTTGCGCAGGTAGGGATTAACACTGATAACAGTTTACCTGATCCCTCGGCTATTCTCGATGTAAAATCGAGCAACAGTGGTGCACTGATCCCGCGTATGACGATGGCGCAGATTGCTGCCATTCCGTTGCCGGCCAATGGCCTGATGGCCTACTGTACTACCAATGACAAACTGTACATTTTTGTCGCTTCGCTGGGGCTTTGGAAAGAGATACCCTATGCTGCAGGATCAATCACACCTCCTTTTACATGCGGTATCGCAATTACGGTAAACCACACGGCAGGAGAAATTGCACCGGTCAGTAAAGCTGTCAGTTATGGTACCGTAACCAACATTCCCGGTGAAGAGAACAAATGCTGGATCACCAGAAACCTGGGAGCCTCGCAACAGGCGGCAACCGTCGACGATGCTACTGAACCATCTGCCGGTTGGTACTGGCAGTTTAACCGCGCCCGGGGATATATGCATGATGGCTCTTCTGTAACTCCTGTCTGGAATACCACTGCTATCAGTGAAAACAGCAACTGGGAACCGGCCAATGACCCATGCGGACTGGAGTTAGGCAGTGCATGGCGCATTCCGGTATACACTGAATGGTACAACGTTGACCTTGCAGGTGGTTGGTCAAATTGGAACGGGCCCTGGAACTCCGGACTCAAACTCCACGCCTCCGGTTACATTTCATATAGCAGTGCCAGTGGCTCCCTGACCCTTTCTTACAGAGGATCACACGGATATTTCTGGACCTCCGTTCAACAAAACAACACAACCGCATGGGCTCTGGATATTGCCACTTCGAATGCTTCGTTTTTCACGGTTTCCAAAGGAGGCAGGGGGTGCACCATCCGCTGCATTCGTGAAAATTAATTGAACCCGCCGGCACCTGCTGTACCGAAACATTTTTCAGGATTTTCCGGAATTGATGTCTGAATCATCAATAAATTGATAATCAAAAGATAGCAATATTTCGGGAAACAATCCGAAGAATATTTTTTCCACCCGCTAATCCGTCAGACTGGCGTTTGTTTGGCAGGGCGTCGCAATTTCTTTCTATTTTTGTGCAAACGGATTCCCGGATGCTGCTCTCCCTTAGTCTGACCGGTTTGCTTTTATCGCTGATCCTGCTTGTTTTCAATGCCAGAAAATCCACCTTTTCGATCTATCTAGGATCCTTTTTCATTCTGGTTAGCCTGTACGGCTTTATTCAGTATACGGTACTGTATTCTCATTCGGTGCTGCTGATTGCCATTGTTTTCCTTAACGTTGGTTTTCCGGTTTATCTTGCCGGACCATTTTTATACTGGTATGTCAGGAGTTTATTGACCGACCGGGAACGGTTGACCCGAAAAGATCTCTGGCATCTGATCCCCATGTTTCTCTATCTGGCCGCAACGATACCCTACATATTGACATCTTGGAGCTACAAACTCCAGGTTGCGGCCAGCCTTTCGGAGAACATGGACAACCTTGCCCGTGTCACAGGGATAATCCTTTTCGACCTTCTTCCGAAATGGATGATCTATTTAAGCCGTCCACTGCTGGTAATGGGTTACACCTTATGGTCTGCGCTGATGTTTTTTCGCTTTTTGAAAGAAAAAAAAGAGGGTGCCGTATTGTCGGGTCAAAGGTTCATGGTGCGTTGGCTGGCCATTTTTCTTAGCTTTCTCACCCTCCTGCTGGTCACACATATGATTCAGCTAATTTCGGCCTTTCAAACGCAAAATGTATTACTTTTCAGCACATTAAATATACTTCAGATCCTTTCCGGCGCAGGCCTGGCTGGTTTGCTAATATCCCCGTTTTTCTTCCCCGGAGTTCTCTACGGTCTTCCAAGAATCCCGGATCCGCCGGTATCAGACCTGACAGTGGCGAGTGATGCCATTCCGGTCATGGTAAAAAAAAGTAATATCAGGCTTGAAGATGAGTATCTGAAATTCATCGACCAGAAACTTACCAGGCACCTGTCGGAATCACAACCCTACCTGAACTCCGATTTTCAGCTTTCCCATCTGTCGGTAGCCATTCAGGTTCCGGTACATCATCTTTCCTACTACTTAAGGGAATTTAAGGGATACTCCTTTACCGATCTGAGAAACAGGCTTCGGATAGAATACGCCAAGGAGCTGATCCGGAAGGGCATGACCAGGGAAGTAACGATTGAAGCAATCGGCGCGATGTCCGGATTTGCTTCACGAAACACCTTTATGAATGCCTTTAAGAAGATTGAAGGCATCTCTCCCGGTGAATTTGCAGCAGAAATAAAAAATGGCTGAACCCATTTTCCGGCAAAGTTGCACCGGAATTTCAATTTCGGTGCAAGGTTTTCCTTTTTCTTCCCGGTCATCAGGGACTCTTTTTCAATTTTGAAAAAAATCCCGGAGAACACGAGATAGTTCCTTTGGGGAGTGATGGGAAATAATCCAAAATACGCAAAATAAGCACATATGAGAACAATAACACTCACATTCATTTTCCTGGCTTTGAGCCTCAATATACTCGCCCAGCCCACCACCATCACCTGGCAGGGCAAACTGTTAGACAACAGCGGCAACGCCATCAACCAGAACAACGTGGCCATGACTTTTGCCATGTTTGATGCCTCCACCGGCGGCAACCAGCTCTGGCCTGTTTCAGGAGTAGTAACCAAAACCGTAGATGTGGTTAATGGTCTTTACTCCGTGCAGCTTGGCACCGGAACCGGCGACGACATTTCCTTCACTGCTGCCATGTTCGATGGCCATACGCCCTGGCTTGAGGTGAAGGTGGGAACAGAAACCCTTTCCCGAACCGAAATCACCACCGTTCCCTTTGCGCTCATCAGCAACTATAATCCGCAAAACAAATTGTAAAACATTTCAAAACGAAATGTATCAAAAAATTACCTATTGAGCAGACGAAGGTAAAAACTTTTTTGGTACTTTTTGGAACATAAAATGCCTCTGGGGATCACTTTATCGGATCGCTCTTGGCAATGATTTCTGTTTTGCGCTCAGAATTGATATCAGAAGGGAACCACCACTTGACAATAGTAACCCAACCCTGACCGAGAATGACGCCTGATGCAAATGTTATTACATCTCTATTCGGCTCCGGTACAGCCTTCCAGAATAATGCCGCAAACCAAATCAATGTAAAAATAACCACAATAAATGAAATGGCAAACCTCATTATGGCCGTAAGCTTCGTGATATCCAAATTTTTCATCAGTTTAAAATTCTATATGTGACATATAACGTCAACCGATTACTACCGGTTGTGAAGTTCATTGGCCTATCAAATTTGATCATCAATGGCGCTGCATTGGTCTGTGTTTCTTCAAATAATCGATTCATCACCGTCGCGCTGGTAAATATTGTTGTATTCCCTTTACTGTTTAATTCCTCAAAATTGATCTCGGCCACATCATACCAATACGATCCCTGCTGGTATCCTATTTTATAAAGCGCTCCGCTTGCGTCAGGGGAATAAAGTCGCTGGTTCACCTTGTTTCGCACATCGATGCTCTGCACGATAATCGATTTTCCTTCCTGAGGGGCTGGTATAACGGTTTGCATTCTGCCGTTTATTATGCCCATTGCCATTATGCTATCATTGATAATTACTACTTTGGTACTCTCAATGGATTGTCCCCAAAGAGTTACGCTCAAACTGAGCATGATTGCAATTGAAATGATCCTTTTCATGTTTTATCACTATTGATTTGTAACTCCGTTAATTGATTTTATCTCCCCAATTTTTATTCTGTTAAAATTTAAAATGCCTGACTGTGAAAGTTTGTTAACTGCCTTGATTGAACTCTGTTGCTGAGTGACATACAAGCGGCCACCTAAGGTCCCGACAATCCCTTTCGTGCCATTTGTAATATCAATACATAGCGGGGATTGTGCCCCTAACGATGATTGAGCCGTCCAGTTGGTTCCGTCATATATATATACTACCGCCGATGCACTACCAACAAGATATTTTGTCCCATCGTTTGATACCATTGCGCTGTACCAATTTTTTGTACCAGATCCAAGTGGACTGTGTTCCGTCCAGTTTGTTCCAGTGTTCGATGATATAAATAATTTACCTCCATATGCAGCAGCAATCATATACGCGCCATCCGATGACATATCCAGCCCCCTCCAACTACGATCATAATTACTGTCTGGTCGTAGTTCCGACCAATTTGATCCAGAATTCGAGGAATAATATATACGACCGGCATGAGCGGAGATAAGGATTTTACTTCCATCACTATTTAATGAACTTCGATACCAATTCTTATTCGTTGCCCCTGCCGGTTGTATCTCACCCCATGTCGATCCATTGTAATAGTATGCCCTTCCTCCATATATGCCAGCAATATACTTTGTCCCATCCCCTGATACTGATGCTGCACACCAGTTGTAATTTGCGTCACCAGCAGGCTGTTGTTCAGACCAATTTACACCGCCGTTTACCGATGTCCACAATCTTCCCCCAAGACTTGCAGCGATGACAACAGAACCGTCATCCGATATCCCAACCATACGCCAAGATTGATTAGCATCTCCTGCAGGCCTTTGTTCAGTCCAGTTCGTTCCTCCATCTGTTGATATCCACAATCGCTGATCAAAAGATGCGAGAATTATTTTCTGACCGTTTGATGAAAGTTTTGCAAAGCCCCAGTTATGATTAACATTGCCCACTGGTCTTGTTTCGACCCATGTCTGTGCATATAAAAGTCCAGGGAAAAGGAAAACTAATATGAATAACCGTTTCATTGTTTTTCAACTGAATTAACATTTCCAAAAAAGTAAAGTGCATCGGCACTCAATGCAAGACCAATCGGCATGATTACATTGTTTGCTCCGGAGGGTATTGTCTGCGTCAGCGTATTGCCGGTTGTTCCTGTTGTACTGACGAAAATAAGCCCTCCCACAGTCCAGTTCCATGAATCATCACGCAGTGAGCCTTTCGTTAAAAATGACCCGGCTTCGTTTGCTCCAATAGACCCACTGACACAAATGGCAAATGCGTATGGGCAATTCTCTATGGCATCAGCTTTACACAGTGCTGTTTTTCCATTCGAATTGACAAACACCACATCCCCGATTCCCATTGTCGCCGATGCCGTCAACGTGATAATATCCCCGGACCCATAATGGTCGTTTTCAGAAATTGCCGTATATCTTATATTCTGAGCATGAATGTTGCCATTTACGGTCAACGCCTCACTCATCGTCGTGGTTCCAACCCCGACGTATCCGCTTGATTGGTTTAAAAATATTCCCTTTTCATCATCTGCATAAATGCGTAAGAGATCATCATCATCTGAAGTGTTTTCGATCTTAAAGGCATCCGTACCGGTTCCGGTGAATTTAATTGATTGTGCTTGTCCTGGCTCATAATTCCCGAGAATCAGCGATCCCTGTTTCAGGATTACATTATTGCTGTCTGTTGCTATGCCGTAATGTCCTTCAAAGTCTGTAACCGACTCCCATTGACTGCTGACAGTCGAAGCCGGGGCGTACAACCCCGAATGGTTACCCCAACTATAAGAAGTGTTCCAATACGTACTATTTCCGCCCATCGCAGTGATCACGCCGTTGACTTCAAGTTTAGTAGAGGGTATTGTAGTGCCAATACCTACATGTCCACTTTTCAACATGACCATTGTACTGTCGTCAGGGGTTGCTTTATCATATCCGAATTGAAATTGTAGTCCTGATTCCGATAACCCATAAACAGCCGTGCCAGATCCGCTTGCCGTTGCATACAAAGCCTTCCCTGATACTGTATTGGCCCGAACACCATATGAAACGTCTGAATAGCCCC
>CAYLVY010000061.1:0-22020 GCA_964387205.1 uncultured Draconibacterium sp. | reverse complement strand
GGGATATGTTGTCAGTGGTGGGGAAATCACCAGGCTTGTCACGCTGGGGACTCCCCATCTGGGCACTCCTCTCGTAAACCTGATCAATTTCATCTGCATCGCGAATTATCCCGGTCCCAGAAACATGTATCCTTCCGATGGTTATATCCAATATATCCTGAACCATCCGCTGGACATTGCCAGCCGTGGCAAATACTGCGTCATTGCCGGCCGGATGGGCGGAGCCTGGAAATTGGTCAACCTCATCCCCACCTGGATATGGAACGAGCCCTGGTACGCGGCAGTCGACAAACTTGGATTCGACCTTTTCCGAACCCTCTTTCCACTGGACCAAAACGATGGACTGGTGAACCGCAAATCAGCCGAGTTCAGCGGTGCCGCGGTAAACCGTCCGCTGGACATCCAGGAATGGGTTGATCATTTCCATCTGATCAAACCCAACAGGGCACCCCAAATCATGGACTTCATCAATAGCTTATAGAATACACCACTTCGATACCTGCCTGCCGTCTATCCGGTAAATGGTTCCCGCTAATGGTATCACATCAGGAAATTTCTCCCTGAATATATTGGTTTTCAGGTTTCCTTTAAAGAAAAAGGCTGATTCGTCCCTCACCTCTCCATTTGTTGGTAATGCACCTTACAAATAGGATAAATATTTAATAAATAGCCGGTTGAAAGAATTGTGAAATGCTTAACTTTACGCCGTCTTTATAAATCCCTTATTCAATGAAACAACTCTCCCTTTACCTGACCCTGATGGCAGGAATACTTATTACCACAGGTTCAATGGCTCAGTCGGTTCAGTACACGGATGCCTGGTCAAACGAAGGTTTTTCTGTCCGTTCACAGCAACACGACGGAATGGAAATCGATTTTTCCATTCACGGACTCCATTTTTCTGACATCATCCTGCAGGGTGAAAAGATGACCGAAATCGGTCTGCCCGGCAGTTTCCTTTTTAATGATGAAGGATATCCGAACCTGCCCGGTAATGGCAGGCTAATCGCCATCCCCAATGGTTCTGTGCCCAGGCTGAGAATACTGGAGATGAGGGAGGAGGTCATGCCAGGCATGGACATTGCACCGGCACCCAGAATTCCGAAAGAAAATGAATCGGGTCCGCTGCAGCAGGAGAAAAACCCGCTGGTCTATACCACCGACGCATTCTACCCGTCAGAACCTGTCAATATGTCATCACCGATGGAAATCAGGGGGGTAAAAGCTGTGATGCTGGGAATCACGCCGTTCCGGTATAACCCGGTCACCAAAGAGTTGCGTATCATACGCGATCTCCGCATTTCCATTTCATTCGAAGGTGGAAATGGTCAGTATGGGGAGGAAAGGCTCCGGAGCCGCTTCTGGGACCCGATACTGGAAGATGCCCTGCTCAACTTCAACAACCTGCCACAGGTGGATTACAATGCCCGCTTGCAGCAGATGCCCGATAATGCCGGCTACGAATACCTGATCATCACCCCCAATGGCAGTAGTTTTACCGCATGGGCCGACTCCATCCGACGATTCAGGATCCAGCAGGGGATCACCACCGTGGTAAAAACACTGGCGGAAGTGGGAGGCAATACCACAACAGCCATTGAAAGTTATATCAATACAGCATACAATACCTGGAATCCTGCCCCGGCCGCGGTTCTGCTGCTGGGCGATTACGGCACGGATGCCAACAGTACCGTGATCTCCCCTATCTACAACAGCTATTGCGTTTCAGATAATATTTATGGGGATGTCACCGGCGACCATCTGCCGGAGATCAGCATGGCGAGGATAACAGCCAACAACGCTGCACAACTGCAGGTGATGGTTACGAAGTTCCTGAACTACGAGCGCAACCCGCCCACATCAGCCAACTTTTACGACCATCCCATCTCCGCCCTCGGATGGCAAACCGAGCGTTGGTTCCAGATCTGTTCGGAAGCCACCGGCGGCTTCTGGAAATATACACAACTCAAGAATCCGGTAAGGATCAACGAGATATACAGCGGCACCCCCGGCAGCGTATGGTCCACAGCTACCAATACCAGTACGGTCGTCAACTATTTCGGGCCGAACGGTCAGAATTACATCCCGGCACAGCCCGGTTCAATGCCCTGCTGCTGGACCGGCGGCAACGCCACCCAGATCAACAGCGCTATCAATAGCGGCGCCTTCTGCCTTCTTCACCGCGACCATGGGATGGAGACAGGTTGGGGAGAGCCATATTACACCAATTCAAGCATCAACGGACTTACCAACGTCAACAACCAGTTGCCTTTTATCTTTTCCATCAACTGCCTCACCGGAAAATATAACTACAGCAGCGAGACTTTTACCGAGAAATTCCACCGGTACACCTACGGCGGCCAGAATTCCGGCGCCTTAGGCCTGATCGCCGCCTCGGAGGTTTCGTATTCTTTTGTCAACGACACTTACCTGTGGGGTATGATGGACAATTTCTGGCCCGATTTCATGCCCACCTACGGCACTTCACCGGCATCCCGGGGATTTATGCCCTGTTTTGGCAACTCAGCCGGTAAAATCTACCTGTTTTCCTCCTCCTGGCCGTACAACACCAACAATAAAACCGTTACGTACAACCTGTTCCACCATCATGGCGACGCTTTCTCCATGGTCTATTCGGAAGTTCCGCAAACCCTGACGGTGAACCACAACAATACGATCAATGCAGGTACAACGGTTTTCCAGGTTTCAGCCAACGCGGGGTCGCTTATTGCCCTATCGCTCGATGATCAGCTCCTTGGCGTCGCCACTGGAACCGGTAATCCGGTGGATATCACGATTCCCGGAACACTGGTCAACGGCCAAATGATGCGAGTTACGATCACCCTGCAGAATTTTTTCCGGTATAATGCCATGGTACCGGTAGTACCCAACGGTGGCCCTATGCCTGATTTTACCGCCGACAGTACTGCCCTCTGCGCAGGTCTCAGCGTGGATTTCACCGACCTCTCCTCGGGCAATCCCATCAGCTGGTCGTGGACCTTCCCGGGAGGCACCCCCGGTTCCAGCAACCTGCAGAATCCCCAGGATATTGTTTACAATACACCGGGTACTTACAATGTAACGCTGGTTGCCACCAACAACATTTCCTCCAACACCCTTACCAAAACTGCCTACATCACAGTAAATACCCCGGCTACCATTTCGACTCCTCCCGCCGGGGATACATTACTGTGTCAGAACAACCCCACGACATTGTACACTGCACCGGTCATTCCGGGCGCTTCAGTCTATAGCTGGGAACTTATCCCTGTGGGAGCAGGAACAATGTCGGTGCAGGATAATCAATGTTATATAGATTGGGAAGATACTTTCACCGGTATCGCCACCCTCAGGGTACAGGCCACCAACGGGTGCGGCACCAGTCCCTTCTCCCCTGCGGCAACCATTACGCTTCGCCCCTTCCCGGCCACACCGGGCACCCCTGTCGGAGAGATACATCTATGTAAAGGTCAAGCCTATATGAACCTCTATACCACCGAACCCGTTGCGAATGCCAACCATTATGACTGGAAGCTCGAGCCGGTCACCGCAGGGTCCGTAACCGGAACAGGCATATCGGGAACTGTCACCTGGAACCCTGGTTTTGCAGGTACTGCCCTTGTCAGTGTCAGAGCTGTAAATGAATGCCTTGAAACTCTATATTCAACGCCGCTGGCGGTTACCATCACCCCGCTTCCGCTGGTTCAGCTTGGGCCGGATACCGTATTGACGATCTATCAAACCCTTTTGTTGGATGCCGGAAACCCTGGTGCAGATTACCAGTGGTCTAACGGGGCAACAACCCAGACCATCTTGGCCGCCTTCAGTAGTAATTCCGCAGAAACTTACTCAGTGGAAGTACTGATGAACGGATGTGCGGGAAACGACACCATCAAGGTAACCTTTAACGATCCGGTAGGAGTGGATCAGAAGGTAAAAGTTCAAAGCATTCTTGTCAAACCCAACCCCAACCACGGTCAATTTACTTTGCAGCTGTCTGGAAATCAGGAAGGAAAACTTAGTTTGAGCCTCCTCAACACCATGGGAGAAGAACTTTACAACGCGGTTCACTCTCCGGGTTGGGAACCATTGCGGGATATCCCCATGGATGTCAGGGGTATCCCCGACGGTATCTATTACCTGGTTATTGATTCTGAAAAGGGAAGGGAAACAATCAAAATAGTCATTATAAGATAATTATATTGATTGCCTGAAACTGAAAACAGTTTATCGCAGTATGCCCTCAACCCCTCCCAGGGTGTTTCTGTCTGCTGAATTTCATTGAAAAAACTGAATTTTGTACCATCCAACCTAAACCGAAACCAGTTATGCCAGGAAAAACATTTGCCGAAAAGATTTTTGGCGCCGTCAGGGGCAGCATAGTCTTTGCCCGACCCGATATCATCTTGTCTCATGACAATACATCCAGCATTTACAGCACTTTTAAAAAAATGGGAGGTACGGTGCCGGCCAATCCGGATGCCCTGCTCATCACCCTGGATCACAACTCACCCCCCACCAATTCCAAACTGGCTAATGATTACCAGACCATCCGTGAAGTAGTGGAGAAATTTGGAATTAAGAAATTCCACGATGCGGGCGACGGAATTTGTCACCAGTTGATGGCCCTCTATGCCCGGCCGCGGATGATCATTGTAGGGAGCGACAGCCATACCAGCACGGCCGGGGCATTTAATGCATTCGCGGCAGGAATAGACCGGACAGAGACGGCTGGTCTGTGGAAACAGGGAGAGACCTGGTTTCGTGTTCCGGACTCGGTAAAAATCACCCTCCGGGGTCATTTGCCGAACGGGGTATTTGCCAAAGACCTGGCATTATGGATCATCGGCATGATAGGCTCCAGCGGCGCCGATTATATGTCGATCGAATATCACGGTGAAGGGGTGAAAACGCTTACCATCAGTGATCGTATGGTGCTTTCCAACCTTGCCTCCGAAATGGGGGCCAAAAATGCGGTCTTTCCTGCCGATGAAGTGCTGGAAAAACATCTGGGAGAAAAAACTGAAGGCGTTTGGGCCGATCATGATGCAGCGTACCTGAAAGAGATCACCATCGACCTGGGCTCCGTTTTCCCGGTAGTGGCCGCTCCCCATCATGTAGATAATGTAAAGGCGGTGGCCGAGGTCCGGGGCACCAAAATTCACCAGGCCCTGATCGGCACCTGCACCAACGGAAGGTTGCAGGACCTTCGCGAAGCGGCCGCCGTGCTGAAAGGGAACAAAATACCACGGTTCATGCAGCTTCAGATCATACCTGCCTCCAAAGATATCTTTCTGCAGGCCATGAATGAAGGGTTGATCGGGATCTTCATGGAGGCTGGAGCCAATGTCCTCTCCTCCTCCTGCGGCCCCTGCCTCGGTACCGGCCAGGGCATTCCGGCCGACAACACCAACATTATCAGTACGGCCAACCGGAATTTCAAGGGAAGAATGGGCAATAGCGCCTCCAGTGTTTACCTGGCCTCCCCGGCCACCGTCGCCATGTCGGCGCTAAAAGGTGAAATCAGCGATCCCCGTGGTATCGAAACGAACGACCGCTATCCCTATCATGCGCCTCAAAGTGCCACGGTGGATATCAAAGCCGGTGAAGATCGTTATGCAGTTGGCACCTGGAATTATGCCGATGTGGACAATCTCAATACCGACCAGATGTTCGCCGGGAACCTCACCTATAATGTTCAGAGTTCGGAACCTGAAAAGATCATGCCACATCTCTTCAAAGGTTTTGATGACAGTTTTTCGGAAAGGGTGAAAGCCGGAGATATCATCATGGCAGGCGCTAATTTCGGTTGCGGCAGTTCGAGGGAACACCCCTCCGTCGGCCTTGCTTTTGCCGGGATCAAAGCCGTCATCTGTAAATCGGTCAACCGTATCTTTTACCGCTCGGCAGTCAACCAAGGGTTGCCCATTATACTGGTTCCGGAAGCCGTAGATCATTTCCGTCAGGGGGATCCGGTAGAAATTGATTTTGCTCAAGGGCTGGTGATAGTCAACGAAACCCGCTATCCCTTTGCCCCTCTGCCGGATAAGCTGATGGAGATATTCCGGGCGAAAGGGTTGGTCAATTACGTAAAAAGCAAATGAGGAAAGTGATCGGGGCAGGGTTGGCTATCGCAGCCATCCTGCTTCTGGTATTAATGCTTGCTGCACAGCTCCCGAAATACAGCGGGTTTCTCTATCTGTTTTTCATTTTCTTTTTGCTCGATGTCTGCTTCTGGATGTGGCTGTTGAAACATCCATTGCAGCGGAAAGGTTGGATCCGGTATATTATCGGTATTTTTTACTGGCTTCCCGGAGGATTATCCGTTTTGACATTTGCTTGCCACCTGGTCATCCCCTTTGCCGACTGGCCGGTTGCATTCCGTTCATACCTTGTCAGTGTGATCATAATGCTGTTTTTTATGAAGTTGCCTCCGCTGATATTATGGCTGATATACCTGCCTGTCAGGGGAATTCGCCGAACCGTCAGGCACCTGAAGGGTAAACCCGTCAATCCACCCGCCCTATGGTGGTTATGGTTTTCGATGGCGGAAAGCGTTGTCATCCTGGCGGGAATGATGGCCGGAATGATAGTGTGGCAGCACCAGCTTCAGGTCCGGACGGTCACCATCCCGTTCAGGGACCTCCCCGGCCGGTTCGACGGATACAGGATCGTTCAACTCAGCGATATTCATCTGGGCAGCAACACATCCCGAAGGTTCCTGGAAAATATGGCCGACTCCGTTCTTGCATTGAAGCCCGACCTGGTGCTCTTTACCGGTGATATGTTCAATTACCGTGCTGAAGAGGGAGCAGGTTTCCAATCTGTGTTGAAAAGGATCAGCGCTCCCGACGGGGTATTTGCCGTGACCGGAAACCACGATTACGGCGATTATGTTTCATGGGAAGATCCGGACGAAAAAGTGGCTAATTTCGGAATAACCCTGCAGTGGTTTAAGGAAATCGGATGGCACCTGCTGATGAACCAGCACCGGATCATCAAACGAGGAGAAGACAGCATTGCCTTGACCGGAGTGGAGAACTGGGGCGCTACCAGGCGCTTCCAGCGAAAAGGGGATGTAATAGCCGCCACTAAAGGGGCAGAATTAGTACCGTTCAGCATTCTGATGACGCATGACCCCTCCCATTGGGACAGCGTGATAACCCAAAAACACCCCGAAATAGATCTTACTCTTTGTGGCCACACCCACGGAGGGCAGTTTGGTTACCGTTCAAACCACAAGGCATGGGGACCATCATCCTGGATCTATCCGCACTGGATGGGATTGTACTCACATCCTGGATCTGACGGGGATCAATATCTGTATGTGAATGCAGGGATCGGTACCGTGGGATTTTCGGGTCGGATAGGAATCAAACCGGAGATCACACTTATCATCTTACGGAAAAAAGCAGTTTAATCTTTCGGATCCCTGGCGATCTGGATCAGGGAAACCTCAATATCACCACCCTGCGGAACAAGACCAACCCAATTGTTGTCGTTCCTGATCCATGGGTCCTGGTCATAGACAATCACCATTCGCTCACTGTCTTTGCCACTGAAACTGATGTTTCGCATGATCACCCCTCCGTTCTGGGCGCCATCCCTGCCATACCTTACCATCACGTTAATGGGTTTATCCGACAGATTTCTCAGTTTGATATAAAAGTATGCGTCACTCCTTGACCCGAAAGCTATCGGGTTAAAATTGAAGCGCTTTTCCTGGTTGTCCTTGATGGTGGCTGCCGATGTCAGAATGTCCACAACTTTATTATCGATGATCCGCTTTCTGATTTTCGCGATCATTTCCAACGGATAGGGTTCTGAAGGCAGAAATCCGGTTGCTTCGGTATAGGCTTCCAATGCGCTGGTATAATCACGATTGCGAAAAGACCCATCGCCATTCCTTATGGCCATATCATAATTCGCTTTTGCGACGCGATAAATACTGTCGAGTTTGGCCGTAATTACCCTGATCCTCTCTTTGGGCCAGCTTTGATCCGGAAACAGGTCAGTGGCACGCTGATAATTTTCCTTCGATTTTGTGAACTCCCTGTCATTAAACAGCCTGTCGGCTTCTGCTACAAGGTTCTCATAAAACTTTTGCTTCCCCAGCAACTCTTCCTGGATACGGGCAATCTCCGCAATTTTCTCTTTCGCGTAACTATCCCCCGGACGGATTTCCAGCGCTCCGGCATATTCACTCCGGGATTCCTCATATTTCTTAACCGAAAACAACTGATCGCCCGTGGTGATAAAACCCCTGAAAGCATCCTCTTTTGCTTTTATTTCAGCCAGAATCTTGTCGATTTCCGCAATTTTTCCGGTTGGATAGGGTTCATCGGGTTTAAGCGCAAGAGCTGCCATATATCCACTCTTCGCTCCATTCCAGTCAGAAGATGAAAACTGGCGGTCAGCATCCGCGATGGCCCTGGTGTAACTCTCTTCCAGCGTTTTCAGCCGCTGCTGTTCGGCAAGGAGTTGATCAATTTCTTTGATTCTGGCAGATGGATAGGTTTCGGAAGGTTTAATGTTGATGGCATTCTGGTAAGCCTCCCTCGCCATGACGTATTCGCCGGCAGTAAATTGCTGATCCGCCCCGGCGATAACAGCCTGATACCGGGATTCTGTTTCACGGGCCTGCGCTTCATCTGCCAGTATCCGGTCAATGTCACCGATACGGGCAAGGGGTTGGGGCGCCCCCGGCTTTAACTCCAGCGCCCTTGTAAACTTTGTTTTTGCCGGCTCATACGACTTATCGGAAAAGAGCTTTTCACCATCTGCTACAACCTGTTTGAACTCATCGTCAATCTCCTTTTGCTTCGCTATATCTGCCAGTATTTTTCGGACCTCCTCCATCTGCTGCTTCGGATAGGCTTCACCGGGCTTCAGTTCCGAAGCTTTTTCGTATTCCTTAATGGATTTGTCATACGATTTTTCAGCCAATAATTTGTCAGCCTGCTTTACAGCCGCCTGGTATTTTTCTGTCAGCATCCTGTCTGCTTCTGCCCTATCTGCAAGGATGCGATCGATCTTTTCGATTTGCCCGGCCGGATATTTTTCTGCCGGCTTAAACCCGGCGGCAACCTGGTATCCGGATTTCGCACCCTCATAATCCTGTGAGTTGAAAAGCGCATCGGCTTTTGTGACGGAAGCCTGATATTGTTCCTCCAGCAATCTCAGCCGGGCCAGTTCAGCGAGGGCGTTATCGGCCTCTGCAATCCGTCCGGCCGGATATTTTTCCTGTGGCTTGATCTTCAGCGCGGCGAGATACTTTTCCTTTGCTTCCGTGTAAGCTTTTTCATCCATCCGGCGGTTACCTTCGGCCACAAGACCGGCATACTCCTTTTCCTGAGCATCCTTACGGGCCCGGTCAGCCAGGATAGTTTCTATTTCAGCCATCCGGGCAACAGGGTAACGCTCTTCCGGCTTTATGGTCATTGCCCGGGCATATTCGTCGCGGGATTCCATGTAGGCGCTGTCGGAAAATAACCGGTCAGCAGTTTCGACCGCTTTGCGATAGTTCTCATCAGCCAGCCGGGCGGCTTCCAATCCGGCAAGGATACGGTCGATCTCCTCCACACGTCCTGCCGGATAAGTTTCCGAAGGTTTCAGTTTCAACGCGCTCTCGTAGGAAGTTCGGGCAACATCGTAAGTTTTGGCATTGAATTGCTTGTCGGCCAGTGCGATCGTGGAACGATACTGGTCATCCATCGCTTTGGCCGCTTCCAGATCAGCCAGGATCCGGTCGATCTCCGCCATTTTTTCCTTTGGATAAATTTCGTCAGGTTTGAGCGCTTTAGCAGAAGAATAACCTGTTTTCGCCTCCTGGTACTGCCTGGCCTGAAAACTGTTATCTGCTTTGACAATCAAATCATTATATTGCTTATCGGCCTTTAAGAGACGTTCTGTTTCTGCCAGCATGGCATCAATCTCGGCGATTCTGTTCCGGGGATAAGCCTCCTTGGGTTTTATCGCCAATGCATCCCTGAACTTCTGTTTGGCGGGCTGAAATTCCCGGAGTGTGAACAGGCTGTCGCCCCCTGCGATAGTGGCGGTATAACGGGCGTCCTCTGCTTTTCGGGCGGCATCAAGCGCGATCAGTTTCTCCGTTTCAGCGATTTTTTCCTTTGGATAGGTCTCTTCAGGTTTCAGCAATTGAGCCATTTTGAACTCGCTGAGGGCAAGTTCAAAAATCCGGTTCGACAAGGCCTTGTCGCCCGCCGATATCGCTTTCTGATAGGCTTCATCCTTATTGCGCAACGCGGCCGCCAGGGCATCGTCGATAGCCCGGATCCGTTCTTTGGGATAACCCTCGCCAGGTCTCAGGTTCGATGCTTTGTTATATTCCGCCCTTGCAGGTTCCAGTTCATTACCGGCCATAAGGCTGTCGGCTTGCTGAACAATCCGGGTGTACCGGGCAAGCAGTGCAAGGGCAATGGCCTCTTCCTGGCCACTCAGCATTTTATCTGCCTTCGACACCATTTCCCGCGGGTAATTTTCATTGGGCTTTACGGAGGAAGCCATCAGGTACTGCTCCCTTGCCATCAGGTATTGTTTTTCAATGTACAGGCTGTCCGCCGAGGCGATATACCGTTCATATTCCTCTTTTTCCTTTGTAATGCGGGCGAGCAGCGATTCGATTTCCATGATCCGGCTTTGCGGATAGACCTGTTCCGGTTTGACAACCAGTGCCTGCTGGTATGATTTTATGGCATCCTGGTACTTTCGCACTTTAAAATGCTGATCGGCCGCAGCAATAGCCTGATTGTATGCATCATCAATCTGCTTTTGCTTTGTCAGGATATCGTTAATCTCCCTGATCTTTTGTTGCGGATACTTCTCTGCGGGTTTAATACCGGAAGCCTTTTTAAAATCGAGAAGCGCCAGTTGCAGGTTATTGGTAGCAAATGATTTATCGGCAGATGCAATCGCTTTGGCATATTCATCATCCTTCACCTTTTGATCGACCTGTATCTTTATGATCTCATTGATCCGGTTTTTAGGGTAAGGATCGCCGGGTAATAGTTTGCCGGCATTCTCGTATTCGGTCCTGGCTTTTTCATAATCTCCGGCCTGAAATAATTTATCGGCTGCTGCTATGGCTACATCAAAAAGGATATTCTGAGCTTTTTGAGACCGGAGGAGTTCCATGGTTTTCTGAAGCTTCTCCTTTGCAGCCGTATTGCCCGGGTATTCATCTATGGCCAGTTGGAAGGCAGCTTTCGCGTTCAGATAATCCTTCCTGTTGAAATACTGATCGCCCAGTGCCATGGCTTTTTTACTCTCTTCCATGGCGCCCGACTGTTGTGAGGCCTGCGTCTTCAGCCTGGCGATGCGTTCGGATACACCCGGATGTCCGGGTTTAATTTTTAGGGCATTTTCCAGAGAGACAATGGCTCCTGAAAAATCACCGGATTTCTCCGACAGATCGGCTGAGGCTATGGCACTCCGGAATAGTGAATCCTTCGCCGGTTCCTGTTTCCGCATGGTATCCTGTACCATAACGGCAGAAAAATTGTCAGGAGGTCTGAGCCATTCCCCCATCCGGGGCATCATCAGTGTCAATCCATATACAAACGAGGACAACAAAAGGGTAGCAACAACGGGGATGATTTTTCGATCAGGTATTCTGCTCATGTCGGAAAATGGTTCTGTTCACTTGTAGCATTATCTGGCATATAACGCTGAAAAGTCTGTTAAATTTTATCCCGGGGATCAGGATCGATGATCCCGTCGCGAATGACCAGCTTACGGTCAGCCATACCGGCAAGTTCCATATTATGGGTTACGATGATGAAGGTCTGATGATAGCGTTCACGGAGCAGAAAGAAGAGGCGATGGAGTTCCACGGCTGATGCTGAGTCAAGGTTTCCCGACGGTTCATCGGCAAGAATGACCGGAGGCTGATTCACCAGCGCACGGGCAACGGCAACACGCTGCTGCTCCCCACCCGACAACGCAGCTGGCTTATGGTGCGCCCGGTCTTTAAGGTTCATCACTTCCAGCAATTCCATAGCTCTGCTTCCCGCTTCCCGTCTGCTTTTTCCTGCAATAAAGGCCGGAATGGAGACATTCTCAATGGCCGTGAACTCAGGCAACAAATGATGAAACTGAAAAACAAAACCGATATACCGGTTACGAAATTCCGAAAGTTTTCTCTGAGATAATCCGCTGATCGTGATACCATTTACCTCAATCTCCCCCTGATCAGGCTGATCAAGCGTGCCAATGATATGCAAAAGCGTCGACTTCCCTGCTCCGGAAGCTCCCACGATGGAAACAACCTCGCCAGGAGACACCAACAGATTGATGCCTTTTAGAACGGTAAGGTTTCCGAAAGATTTTCCGATTTGCCGGGCTTTGATCATGCGTGAAAAAGAGTGGCAAAGTTAAGAAAAATGAAATCTTTAGGTCTCAATTTTTGTAATTCCGTTTCAAACACTTACTTTTGGACATCAAATCTAACTATCACCAAATATACATTTGTCAATATGAATCTTCATGAATATCAGAGTAAATCCATTCTGAAACATTATGGTGTTCCGATCCCGGAAGGGGTACTGGCCATGACCGAAGTAGAAGCGCGAAGGGCCGCCGAATATCTGCAAAGCGCCACCGGGAGCGACAGGTTTGTGATCAAAGCCCAGGTCCATGCCGGCGGTCGCGGTAAAGGAGGCGGGGTAAAAATCGCGAAGTCGATCGACGATGTAGAGCCCCTCGCCCATCAAATCATTGGCATGAACCTGGTTACTCCTCAAACATCCAAAGAGGGCAAGTTGGTCAGGAAAGTCTATGTAGAGCAGAACATCTATTATCCGGGCCCGGATACTCCTTCTGAAATTTATATGAGTATCCTGCTTGACCGTCAGAAAGGGCATACAATCCTGATGTACTCACCCCGCGGGGGGATGGACATTGAAGCAGTGGCCGAGGAAACGCCCGATCTGATCTTCAGCGAAGGCATAGACCCGAAAATCGGCCTTCAGCCTTTTCAGGCGCGTAAGGTTGCCTTCAACCTGGGGCTGAAAGGCGAGTCTTATAAAAACATGGTAAAATTTGTCGCCGCACTATACCGGGCCTATGAAGGCAGCGATGCCTCCCTGATCGAGATCAACCCGGTATTTAAAACTTCTGACAACAAGATACTGGCAGCTGATGCCAAGGTGGTGATCGACAACAACGCCCTCTTCCGCCATCCGGATATTGCTGCCTTGAGGGATTTCGATGAAGAAGATCCGATTGAAGTGGAAGCTACCCGGCACGACCTTAACTATGTCAAACTGAACGGCAATGTGGGATGTATGGTCAATGGTGCCGGCCTGGCCATGGCAACCATGGACATAATCAAATTTTCGGGAGGAAACCCGGCCAACTTCCTGGATGTCGGAGGTTCCGCCAATGCCAAGAGGGTGGAAGAGGGTTTCCGCATCATTCTGAAAGACCCGGCGGTGAAAGCCATCCTGGTGAATATCTTCGGTGGTATTGTACGTTGCGACCGGGTAGCTCAGGGTGTGGTGGATGCCTACCGCAATATAGGCGAGATCTGCGTACCCATCATCGTCCGGCTTCAGGGAACCAATGCCGAAGAGGGCAAAAAACTGATCGATGACTCGGGACTGAAAGTCCACTCCGCCATCACACTACAGGAAGCTGCCCAGTTGGTCACGAAGGTCCTGCAATAAACTTCTGCCATCGTATCGCCATTTCCTGCGAAAAAAGGAAATCGCGTACCGTTGAAAGCTCTTCCACACCGGCCGAATCGAAGGAAAAATCCTCCCGGAAAACCGACGGAACCGCCGATGTGGATGCCGGATAATGATCCGTCAGGAATTGCCTGAGGTTACGCTCGTCACTTCCGTGAAATGACTTATGATGAGTCTTCAGAAACTGAAGGATCCTCAGCCCGTCCAGTTTTTCATGAAAAGCCCTGATAAACCGGGCGCGATCCTTATGATTCTGCCGGATAGGCTGAAAAGGATCCTCCTCTCTGAAAACCTCCTGTAAAAAGGTGACGACCGGAGTCAGGGCAGTCTGTTCATACATCCGTTCCATCAGGGCATAAGTTTCGCCAATCATGTCAAACAATGCGTCCGGATATATCGGATAACTGCTCCAATCCCCTGCTGCTCCCCGGATCATGGCTGGTCCGGTCCCGAAAAAAACACGGTCGGAAAACCTGGCCGCAGGATTGACAAGAACAGGATTCCATATGCCTACATGGCCATACTTTCTCAATTTCTGCAGAAAGTAGAAATCCTCGCCGCTCAGTTTCGGTGTCATCCCACCGATTGCACGATATGCAAAAACCGGCAAAGCCATGGCCGACCCCAATGCCGTAAATGAATAAGGGGAATTCAGACGGGCCAGGCTCAGGAAATAGTGGCGCATGTATATCTCATAACGGAGGATGGCCCTGTCTTCATCCGGTTTTCCTGTGAGAGCATGATAATACGGAACGGAAAGCGCAACCAGATCATCATTCTGAAGGAAAGTATCCGCCACACTGCTGAAATATCCGGCAGCAAAGGTAGTATCGGCATCCAGACTAAGCACAATATCGTCAGGGGCGGCGCTCCTGACAATATAGTCCATGATCGTTTTCCTGGCGAATCCGACACCATGCTGCTTTCCTTTCCAGCCTTTTCCGCGGGAAGAGAAATCGAGCACGGTAATATCCGCACCCTGAAAAGTCTGCAGGATCTGCAAGCACTCCTGATTGTAAAAGCATTTCCTGACTTTTAGCGAGTCACCCCACCAGGAATCGGGTTGATTTACGCATGCGACAACCCGGTAATGAGGATGGGTCTGGGTAGCAATGGCCCGGAGGGTCCGGGGAAGCCACTCCGGTTCATCCATGACCGGCAGGGCTACATGAATAAAGGGTGTGGAGGATATGTCGCGAATATCAGTTACTGATCCGGAGTTTGTTGAAAAGGGCATCATCCTCGATCACCTCAATGGCTTTCAGTACCTCTCTATCGTATTGGTTGATAATGGTATACATTTCGTTTAGATCCCAAAGCTTCTGTGCGTACAATCCTTTGATCTGGGACCTGATCAACTCGCCGGACAACTGGTACTGATCATCAACTTTTTTCACCCCCTCTTTTTCCGCATATTCAAGAAACTCATCCATAAAGGCTCCATCTGGCTTGAATTTCCGTTCAAAAGTAACAAAATCAGGGTACTTTTGTTTAAGTTCATTCCGCTCCTGATCCACCCTTCCGGAAACAAAACTGTTGATCACATTCTTCCGGCGAAGATCCAGAAAATAGTCGGTAAAGGGTGTTGAATCCCAGGGGACAAAGACATCCGGCATGATTCCTCCGCCTCCGTAAACTACCCGTTTCCCGGCCGTGTAATACTTGAGTGAATCGGGAAATTTTATACTGTCGGGATTGATGAGTTCACCATGTTTAACCCGTGAGCTGAAATCCTCATAGTATTTGTCCACCCCATCTTTATAGGGCTTTTGGATGCATTTCCCCGAAGGATTATAGTAACGGGCGGTTGTGAGCCGGATCTGGGAACTGTCGGGAAGCTGGTATGGCCTTTGTACCAGCCCTTTGCCGAACGAACGCCGTCCGAGAATGACACCCCGGTCCCAGTCCTGAACGGCGCCTGAAACAATTTCACTGGAAGAAGCCGAATTTTCATTGATCATGATCACCAGCCGCCCTTTTTCGAAAAGCCCCCTGGAGGTTGAGTAATAATCCTCCCGCTGGCTCCGCATTCCCTCGGTATACACTATCAATTTCATGGGGCCGAGAAATTCATCCGACAACTCCACGGCCGTTCCCATGTATCCACCGGTATTGTTGCGCAGGTCGAGGATAAGGCTCGTCAGTCCCTGTTGTTTAAGCTTTGTCATCGCCTCATAAAATTCCTGCATGGAGGTCTGGGCAAATTTATTCAGGTTGATGTACCCGATCCCTGGTTTGATCATGTAAGCTGCATCCACACTGTTGATGGGAATTTTGTCCCGGGTAATGGTATAATCGATCAGATCCTTCTTACCTTTCCTGAAGATCGAGACATTGACACGGGTGCCCCGTTTCCCACGCAGGCGGTCCAGCACAAACTGGTTGCTGATCTTTTTACCGGTCACAGATGAATCATTGATTTTCACGATCTTATCACCTGACATGATACCCAGTTTTTCGGATGGCCCGCCGGGAATGGTATGCACCACCGATATCGTATCCCTCAGTATTTCAAACTGGACACCAATCCCGTCGAAATTACCCTCCAATGGTTCATTGGCCCGCTGAACATCCTTTTTGGATATATAGGTGGAGTGTGGGTCCAGTTCCTTCAGGGTCTCTATGATCGCTTTTTCAACCAGCCTCGCCTCATTGACGGTATCGACATAGGCAAAGTTGATCAGCTGCATCGCTGCATTGTATTTTTTCAGTCCTGCATTGGGTTCGGGCTTTTGTCCTGCAGAATCAACAGAAGATACCAGGAAAAGAATTGTCAGTAATGCCGTTACGGCAAAGTGGAAATAATTGGACACGGCGATATTTTTACTATCAACTATATGAAACATAATGAATAAGTTATAAAACGATTCACCATCCGGCAAAAGTAGTTTATTTTCCTGATTCACTTACCCGGACTTTAATTTTAACTACTTTTAGCCTCTTTTATTATAAAATGGATAAAGCCCGGGAAAAAATAAAGTTTGTGCGAAGCCTGCTGATTCCCATGGTATTCATCATAATACTCTGGATGATCAGAGGGGTGGATGAGCTATTCGACCTGAACCTGAACCGTTACGGCTTACAGCCACTGCGCGCCTCTGGTCTGATCGGTATCGTTACCGCACCGCTGCTGCATGCCGATGTTGCGCACCTGTTTGCCAATTCGGTGCCGCTGCTGATCCTCGGTGCCATATTGTTTTACTTTTACCGTGAGATAGCCTCGAAAACCGTATTGTTTATATGGCTGATCACCGGAACCTGGGTCTGGGTGTTTGCCCGGGGAACCGGCGTGCATGTCGGAGCCAGCGGCGTGGTTTACGGCATAGCGGCATTTTTATTTTTCAGCGGGATTATCAGGCAGGAGAAAGGATTGATGGTTATAGCCCTGTTGGTTACTTTTCTTTATGGTAGCATGATCTGGGGAGTCTTTCCTGAACTGTTCCCCAACCAACCCATATCCTGGGAATCACACCTGATGGGACTCCTGAGCGGTACCATCCTGGCATTTTATTTCAGAAAGCAAGGTCCGCAGAAAAAGGAGTGGGATTGGGGTGATGAGGAGGAAGAAGAACTCAGCCCGGAAGAAAATCTGCCGCCAGAAAGCCAGGCGCCTGCTGATCCGCAAAAACCGGTCAGCGACTCCACAGCCTCCTCAGAGGTTCAGATACGGTATCATTCTCCGGAAAAGTGAATCAGTGAGACCGACGGCCTCTTTGAGCTCATCCACACTCTGGTAAGGGCCTTTTTGATGACGGTGCAGCACGATTTTCTTAGCCAAAGGAAAAGGAAAATATGGATGCCGGATGAGCTCCTTCAAGGTTACTACATTGATATTCAATTTTTTGATATACTGAGGATCGGTGGAAACATGGGTGGCGATCCAACGGAACCTGAGGGTATCCATACCATACACCTCCAGCAATTGTCTTTTATCGTAAAACCCACCGAGCTTTTCCCTCCATGAAATAATGCGCCGGGCATATCCCGGACCGATTCCCTTTAATTGCTGGAGATCCAGTGTGTCGGCCGTATTAAGTTCAACCACAATTAGTTCCTTTTTTAGAAAGTGTGGCCCAGCAAGCGTATCCCGTTTAGAATTTCCGGGTAAAAGCGGGAGAAAATTCCGTTCAGCCCGGGCAATACTGTCGGAATCGGAGGCTTTTTTCCATGCGGCCTCAAAAGCCAGCACATCCGCCGAAAGTGTCTCATACGATGTATTACCGACATTGCCGGCAAATGGCAGCAGCGCCCTGTAAATTGTCAGAGCAAGAAGCAGGAGCGTCAGTATAATGGTCCCGCGCTGCTCTGTTTTGTTCAAAGTCAGAAAGTCCAGCATCAGCTTCCGGATCTTTTGCGTCAACCGGTTGCTTTTCATCCCGGGATATTTCATGGTTTGGACGATAAGGCAGCAAGACCGAACCGGCATTCGAGACAACGCCTGCGTTCACAATATTGTTTCCTGAGGTGGATCAGTGCCTGGGATTCGAGGGCATTGGCTACCGAAATCCCGTCAACCCTCCATTGACGGATAATAGCATTGCGTTCGGCAGGAATCCTTTCCAGCAGTCCCAAGGCTTTTTCGCGTGAAACGGAGTCATCCTTCTCATATCCATAAAAAAAGAGAAATGGAACTATGCCATTGATCAACAGCAAATTAATACTATCAGCTCCCATAATTTTCCTGCTAAAGACGGAGGATTTGCCAAACATGTAATGGGTGAACCAGTATTCGGAGGTCACGATATTTCCGGCCGACATCAATTCGGGCACATCGCCATGCTCGAGCAATTGAAAAAAACGGCCTCCGGTTAGCCGGAGCATACATGCCCATTGGCTGATCCGAATGGTAGGAAAATTGGACGGCCTCATTCTCAGATATTTCCAGTTTACTGATACGGGCGGATCCAGTTGATATTTCATCCGGAGAAAGAGAAAGTCGCGCTGTAGTGCCCGGGGATAATCTTCAGTGAAATCCTCGTTCAGCATGGCGGCTTGTCCGTAAAGCAACGCTTCCAGCAATTGAAGGTTCCGGCAATTCTGCCGGATTATTTTGAGGGGCAGTGATTTGGCGAGCATTTCAAAAGGGGTATTGTTTACCCTGAAACCGAAGCACCAGGATAATTGACGATAGAAAGCCTCGTCCCAGTTACACAGGCAGCCTTCCCAAAGATGCCGGATGGAGTCGGATTTCAGCATCAGTCGTTCCACTGCGAGCGCCGGGGCCCATAATCGGAAGATATCGGGAGGTATATCCGCAATCTGACCACGGCATGGAAGGGATACTTCCTCCTGTCCCGGTTGAATGAACCGCCGGCAGGCATCTTCCTGAATCCTGTCTTTCAATACGAGGGCAGGCAACACTGTTCCGTCAGGGTAAACGACGGGCATGTCGTTTTCCATCACCACGTGCAGGATCGCATTACGATAGGCGGGATCGTGCTGATGCCCGTGCCGGTACCAATCTGATGCCCTGACATGGATTTCCACATTACCTGCCCAGGTGGTACCGTCGATACGGATCCGGGCATTGAAGAAATCGGGGCCACCATCCTGATTTTGCACACCCGGGGAAAGAACTTCCAGTGTTTCACCCGTTTCGATCGTCATCGACTGATCCATGAGACGGTTTTTCCAAATAAAAACCAGAAAATCCTCATTCATATTGTCATGTTTTTCAGTTGATGGTTAATCCGGCAGGGTGATAAAAGGTCATTCCGGTTGTTAGTAAAAAAGAAAAAAAATGTATCTTTGCATTTGATAACCTTTTTGATAGTCCAATGAAGGAGTTCACCACCCTGTTAGCCGGAATTGAGTACAAATTCGGGTGCCTGAGCGGAAGGTATCGCGCCCTTCAGCAGGAAAACAAGGAGTTGAATGAAAACCTGGAAGACCAGAAGCAACAGATTGAATTACAAAAACAAAGGATAGAACAACTGGAAGAGAGAAATAAATTATTAACCATTGCAAAATCGATTGAAACAACCGAAGGAAACGTTGAGGCAAAAGTGAAGATCAACGAACTCGTGCGGGAAATAGATAAATGTATCGGACTATTAAATACTTAAACGACATATCGTTCCATGTCCATGGATGAACTTTCCATATCGCTTCCCATAGCCGGCCGTAGTTACCGGCTCTCTATTGCAAGAGAGCATGAAGAACTGTTCCGGAATGCTGCAAAACTGATTGACAAGCGAATTCTCGATTATTCAGACAGTTATGCATACAAGGACAAGCAGGATCTCCTGGCCATGGTAGCGTTGGAATATGCAACCGGATATCTGCAGAATGACAGGATTTTTATGATAAAGGAAGAGTCGCTGAGAGAGCGGCTGGAGGCAGTGGATACCGCTTTGGACGACATGTTGAAATAGTTTACCGGACCGTTCTTTGACTTACATTAAAATCTACCCGCATTCATTCAGACAGTTTGTAAACCTAACATTACAAATATCAGGGTCACGCTCATAGGTCAGCAGAACAGGCCTCACCCGGCTTCAGGGCCGGGACCGGGTTTATTCCGGCAGTGGACGTTCGAGAGACCTGGCGGCCCTAATCGTGTCTATTGAGGATTATCATAACCTCACTGAAGAATGCGGGTTTTTTTTCCCTTCTTTCCTTCACATTATTCACCATATGGGATCAGAGACTAACCTTGGTCCCGCTTAAAACCAGATATACCTATGGGAGGACTATTGTTGTACATCATCATCGGCGTGGCGGGAGTCATCGTCGGTGGTGTTATTACGGGAACCATCCTGAACCGGGCACTTGAGCGCAAGCGTGACGCCCTGTTAAAAGAGGCCATGGATAAGGCAGAGGTGGTTAAAAAGGAGAAAATCCTTCAGGCAAAGGAGAAGTTTCTCCAACTGAAAGCGGAACATGAAAAATTTGTCCATGAACGGAATGAAGAGGTGAGCCGGAACGAAAACCGGCTGAAACAAAAGGAAAATACACTCAACCTCAAGGTAGAGGAGTACGCAAAAAAACAAAAAGAGACGGCAGCGCTCAAGCAGACACTGAACCAGCAACTGGAGATCATCAATAAAAAACAGACGGATCTGGACAAGGCGATGAAACAACAGATCGACAAACTGGAATCGATGTCAGGTATTTCGGCCTCGGATGCCAAATCGCAGTTGATCGAAAACCTCAAGGAGGAGGCACGCAATGAGGCTATCATCCAGATGCGGGACATCATCGACGAAGCAAGACTGACTGCCAACACCGAAGCTAAAAAGATCGTGATTGAAACGCTCCAGCGTACCGCCTCCGAGCATGCCATTGAAAATACAGTTTCTGTCTTTAATATTGAAAATGAAGAAATAAAAGGACGGATCATTGGCCGTGAAGGCAGGAATATCCGTACCCTGGAGTCCCTAACAGGGGTTGAGATCATCATCGATGATTCACCCGATGCCATTATTTTATCGGGATTTGACCCTGTCAGGCGGGAGATTGCCCGGTTGTCGCTTCATAAACTGGTGACCGACGGGAGGATCCACCCGGCCCGGATTGAGGAGGTGGTTGCCAAAACCAGGAAACAGATCGAGCAGGAGATCGTGGAGACCGGAAAGCGGGTCAGCATAGACCTCGGTATCCATAACCTGCACCATGAACTGATCAGGATGATCGGTAAGATGAAATACCGCAGCAGTTACGGCCAGAATCTCCTTCAGCACTCCATTGAAGTGTCGAAACTCTGTGCCACAATGGCGGCCGAACTGGGGCTGAACCCCAAAATCGCCAAAAGGGCCGGGTTGCTGCATGATATTGGGAAAGTGCCCGATACTGAGCCGGAACTGCCCCATGCCATCCTGGGAATGAAGACCGCGGAGAAATTCAAGGAGAAGCCGGAGATCATCAATGCCATCGGTGCACACCATGACGAGATTGAGATGAACAATCTCATTTCCCCTATCGTACAGGTATGTGATGCCATCTCCGGAGCACGTCCGGGAGCGCGGCGCGAAGTGGTGGAAGCCTATATTGAGAGGCTGAAACATCTCGAAGAACTTGCGCTTAGTTATCCCGGTGTTGTGAAAACGTACGCCATCCAGGCTGGCCGCGAACTCCGTGTCATTGTCGGCGCCGATAAAGTGTCGGATATCGAAGCCAACCAGATTTCATTCGACCTTTCCAAGAAAATCCAGAATGAAATGACTTATCCCGGGCAGATTAAAATAACCGTAATCCGGGAAACAAGGGCTGTCAATTACGCCAAATAAGCCTTAATGAACCTTTTCTTTCTGCCGGATGCCTTCCTTTATGGAATGCATCCGGTTTTTTTTGACAAACGCATCCGGATATTTAG
>CAYLVY010000060.1:0-22263 GCA_964387205.1 uncultured Draconibacterium sp. | reverse complement strand
AAAATGGATGATTTAAAAGTTATTTGATATGTTATTTTAAGAACGATATACTAGGGCAGCTGAAATTGTGATCGTGGAAACAAAATTAGTCCGGAACCCCGAGTCATCCAGGACAGTGGTGGCCCAGGCAATTGATTATGTCAAGGCCTTGTCTTCCGAAGACCCGGAGGAGGTCATAAAGAAGATCCTGGCCAAGGCTGCATCACAGCCCATTGATAAGCTGCTCAGGGAGGATGAGACCTTTCAGATATTATTGAGCCAGAACCTCAGGACAGGCTCATTTACCGTCCTCATCGTCGGAGATTATATTAATCCCAATGTTCTTGGCGTCATTGAATCGATCCAGTCAGCCCCGCACCTGGGATTTACGATATTCCTGGTTGAACTGAACGCCATCCGGATCGATGATAACACCCTGGTGCTGATGCCTAAATGCGTCACCAGGACGGTTGAGATCGAGCGCAGTGTGGTTAAGATTGAGTTTGTTGGGGCAAGTGGGAAAATCCGCATTGATTCCGAAATCCCTTCAAAGGAAGGAAAAGGATCAAGGGCAATACTTACATGGAACCAGTATCTGGACTCGGTTACCAAGATCGAATTCAGAAGCGTCATTGAACAGTTCAAGGAAAAATGGATCAATGAGATAGGGGCAACCATCAACATGGGGCAAGTGGGATTCTCTGCAGGTGTTTTATATGGGGACAAGAGAATCCCGATCCAGTTCGTTTACAACAATCGAATCGACCTGCTTTCCCAATATTATTCAGAAAGGCTCAATATCCCTTCAGGCTATTACAAAGAATATAAAGAGGCCATTAAGGCAGCAAGGGGTATCTTTGACGAATACCTGGTGGGGAATAAGGTTGGTATCCCATTCGACAAGCTGGATGCCGGCTCACTGAACATCATATTGGATGCTGCCTTCAGACTTGCACTGGCGATAAAGAACAGCTGAAAATTTAACCTGTAGATCAGGAATAAAATACCCTCATGACGGACAATCTTTTTTCGGGATTGGACGTAATCTCTCCGTGTTATAGATAATGAGGTCTGGTCTTTTCTTACCGTTAAGGAAAATCAATTCTGTTTTTACTTCTGTTTCCATTCCTATTTGATACACCCGAAGAAATAATATCATAAATTTGACAAAAGAAGTCATGCCGGTGGTTTATTATAATATGTAAGGTCCTGGTTTATAATAAATATGATTAATTTTCCCAGGTCTGATCCCGGTATGGAATGATCTTTTCCCGATAGCCCTGATATAACAACTCCCTGAATAGCCAAACAATCAAAATCCTCCGCCAAGGCAGATATCCCCTTTGAAGATAAACTCTGGAATGCCGCCAATGAACTTCGTGGCGCGGTAGCAGAAAATCAGTATAAAGACTATGTGCTCTCCCTGCTGTTTGTCAAGCACCTATCGGAGCGATACGAGATACGGCATGCCGAACTGCTGCGACAGCTGAACGATCCCCAATCGGATTATTACGCCACCGACAAGAAAGAGGCCAGCTATGTCCTGGAAGACCCGCTGGAGTACCAGTCTAAGAACGTCTATAAGCTCCCCCAGGAAGCAACCTGGACCTACCTGCTGGAAAATGCCAATCAGGACGACATCAAGGTAAAGGTGGACAATGCCTTCATTGCCATAGACGACGTCCTGGCGGAAAGAGAACCAGACCACCGGGGCTTGCTCCTCCCCATTTTTGTGAGGAGCCAGTTATCGCCGGTACAGGTAGCTGGACTGATCAACCTCTTCTCTTCCGAAGAATTCTCCGAAGCCAGGCATCCTGAGACTGACCTGTACGGAAGGATCTATGAGTATTACATCGGGAAGTTCGCCATGGCGGAAGGCAGCGGTGCAGGACAGTTCTTTACGCCCAGCAGCATTGTCCGCCTGCTGGTTGAAATGATCGAACCGTTGAGCGGACGGATCATGGACCTGGCCATCGGCTCCGGAGGCATGATGGTCCAGTCAGTGAAATTCATTCAAGCCCATACGCAGAACCCGAATTATATGGTTTACGGGCAGGAACGGTATGAAGGCACGCTTCGGTTGTGTAAGATGAACCTGCTGCTTCGCAACATGAACTTCCAGGTCAAGCTGGGTGATTCGTTGCTGGACGACAAGTTCCCGGAGATTTCCGGGAAGGATGGAGCGGATTACTTCCTGATGAATCCCCCCTTCAACGTGAACCAATGGCATCCTGAAATGCTGGCGGATAATGACCCAAGGATGTTCGGGACCCGGGAGCTTTTCACCACCAACGGCAATGCCAACTACATGTGGTTCCAGACAATTTGGAATCACCTGAGCCCGAGAGGAACCGCTGGAGTTGTGATGGCAAACGGGGCCATGACCACGGGGAATGCCGGCGAAAAGAATGTGCGGGAGTATATGATCAAAACCGGGATGATTGATTGCATTGTACAGCTTCCCGACAAACTCTTCCTGACGACAGGCATCCCGGCCTGCCTATTTATCCTAAGCAGGAACAGGGATGGCCGGGACGGTGTTCACAGGGGACGCAAAAATGAGATCCTATTTATTGATGCAAGGAAGCTGGGGGCCATGGTCACCCGCAGACTTCGTGCTTTTGGCGATGACGATGTTGCAAGGGTAGCCAATGCCTATCATCAGTGGCGCAATGTTAACGGAAATCACCAGGATGTGGAGGGATTTTGCAAGAGTGCCTCGATGGAAGAAGTCGAAAAACAGAAATACGTTCTAACCCCTGGCCGTTATGTGGGCACGGAAGAGGAAGAAGACGACGGGATCCCGTTTGAGGAGAAGATGGAACACCTGTCAACGAAACTGAAAGAGCAGTTTGCACAGAGCAATGAACTTCAGGAGCGAATCTTAGAAAATCTGGAATCACTGAAAACGCTAAACGGGAAGTAAATGGAAGGGTGGAGGTCATATACTATTGCGGAAATTGGCAATACTATTACAGGTAAAACACCCTCTGGCAAAATCAAGGGAAGTTATGGGAAAGAGATTCCTTTTGTTACTCCATCTGATTTTAAGAACTATAATAAAAATATTTTCAACGCTGAAAGATGCTTATCGAGTATCGGAATAAATCAATTAGCAAGTAAAGTATTACCAGTTGATTCAGTTATTGTCACCTGTATTGGTTCAGATATGGGTAAAGTAGCACTAAATAAGGTACAATGCATTACTAATCAACAAATAAACTCAATAATCTCCAATCGGTTATTAGTAGACCCAACTTTCCTTTACTATAAACTAACCGATGAATACTTAACATTAAAGAACCTTGCCACTGGGGGTTCGACAATGCCAATTCTTAACAAGAGCGAATTCGATAGAATAGAAGTATGTTTACCCCCTCTCCCCATTCAGCACCGCATCGCCGAAATTCTTAGTGCTCTGGATGACAAGATCGAGCTTAACCGCCAGATGAACCATACACTGGAACAGATGGCCCAGGCAATTTATAAGCATTATTTTGTGGATGATATCGATCCGGAGAATTTGCCGGAAGGGTGGAGAAATGGAACCCTTGGTGAGATATTCAGTATAACAATGGGGCAATCTCCGGATGGAAAATCATACAATACTGAAAAGGCTGGCATTATTTTTTTTCAAGGAAGGACAGATTTTGGCTTTAGATTTCCTGAAATAAGGATGTATACGACCGAACCGAGAAGATATGCACAAAAATATGACACACTGGTAAGTGTTAGAGCGCCAGTAGGAGATATTAATGTTGCTTTCGATAAATGCTGTATTGGGCGCGGACTCGCGGCAGTTCAGCACAAATGGCACAAACCATCATATACTTATTACTGTTTAAAAAATTTATATAGTGAATTTACGACTTACAATGGAGAAGGAACAGTTTTTGGATCAATAAATAGAGATGATTTTAATGGAATTCCATTGATTATACCTTCCGAAAAAAACATTGATCTTTTTGAACAAAATATAGGACCTTTGGATGATTTGATTTTTTCGAATCATTTAGAAATAAATAATTTGTTATCAATTAGGGATTATCTTCTCCCTAAACTCATCTCCGGCGAAATCATCCCTTCCGACCTTCAGGCTATCGAACAAACGTTATGACCCGCAATTACCTTATCGAAAGCGATGTTGAAGTCGTAGCCATCGACTGGCTGAAGGCACAGGGCTACACGCATCTCCTGGGCGCGGACATTCACCGCAACTTCAAGAAGGTGGTGCTGGAAGAGAGCCTGGCCTATTTCCTGCTCGAAAACTATCCCCAGCTTCCCCCCGACGTTCTTGCGGACGCCATCAGGCAGTTCCTGGTCAACGAAGGAGCCGACCCTGACATCCGCAACCGGTCCTTTCACCTGAAGCTTACCAATGGCCTGAACCTGTCGTGGCAGGACAAGGAGGGCAAGACCTGCGTGGAACACATCTATCCGGTCGATTACCGCAACCCGGAGAACAACCAGTTCCTGGCCGTCAACCAGTTCACCGTCGAAGGCAGGAACACCCGCAGGGCCGACCTGGTGCTGTTTGTCAACGGCCTGCCCCTGGTGCTCTTTGAGTTCAAGAACATGTTCGACAGCAATGCCTCGGTCGACAATGCATGGAACCAGATACAGCATTACCGGAAAGACATCCCCCTGCTGTTCGAATACAATGCCATTACGGTCATCTCCGATGGCCTGACCACCCTTCATGGGATGTACAATGCCGACATGGAGTGGTACACCCCGTGGAAATCGGTCGACGGGGTCACCATTTCCGAAGAGGGATTCCAGCTGCAATCGCTGATCCAGGGATTATTTACCAAAGAGCGGCTGCTCCAGTACATCCGTCACTTCATCTTCCACGAACAGGACAAGGGCGGCTACATCAAGAAAGGGGCCAAGTACCACCAGTACTTCGGGATCAATTTTGCCGTGGAATCCACCCTGAAAGCCATCAAACCATACGGAGACGGCAGGATCGGCGTGATCTGGCACACCCAGGGCTCGGGAAAGTCGATCTCCATGGCCATCTACACGGGGATACTTCGCCAGATGCCAGAGCTGAAGAACCCCACCATCGTCGTGCAGGTAGACCGCAACGACCTGGACCAGCAACTCTATGAGAACTTCCTCAAGGCAAAGGATCTGGTGGGGGATGTCAAGCATGCCGGAAGCACAGAGGAACTCCGCAGCTGCCTTTCGGGAAGCGGGGGAGGGGTCATCTTTTCCACCATCGAGAAATTCAGGCTGGTGGAAAACGAAAACGGGAGGGAAGCCGAGCACCCGATCCTTTCAACAAGGGAGAACATTATCGTTTTGGCGGATGAATGCCATCGGACCCAGTACGGGCTGATCGAAGGGTTTGCCAGCAACCTCCGGCGGGCGCTTCCCAATGCCTCCTTTATCGGATTTACAGGTACACCCGTGGATACAAAGGATGCAGACACCATCGAAGTGTTCGGAGAGATCATCCACGTTTATGATATCCGCCAGGCGGTGGAAGACAAGGCGACCGTCAAGATCTTCTATGAACCGCGGCTGGCCAAACTGCATATTGCCAACCAGGGGATCGACGAGGAGGCGGAGGAGATCACGGCAGGGCTATCCGTCAATGAGAGCAATAGGATGAAGTGGGCCGCGGTGGAAGATGCCGCAGGCGCTGACGACAGGGTGCAGAAGGTAGCCGAAGACATACTGGACCATTTCAAAAAGCGCACAGAAACGCTGGAAGGCAAGGCAATGATCGTGTGCATGAGCCGCCGCAACTGCGTTAAACTATATGATGCCATCACCAAACTGCCCGGTTGCCCGGAGGTAGCCGTGGTGATGACGGGGAACATCGGCAAAGATCCCCAGGAGTGGAATGTGCACTTCCGCACCAAGGAACAGCACGAAGCCATCAAAAAACGGTTCAAGGATCCCGGCGACCCGCTCAGGATGGTCATCGTAAGGGATATGTGGCTGACCGGCTTTGATGCGCCCTGCCTTCACACGATGTATGTGGACAAGGTGATGCAGGATCACAACCTGATGCAGGCCATTGCCAGGGTCAACAGGGTGTTCAAGGATAAGCCGAACGGATTGATCGTGGATTATATCGGCATTGGCGATAAGCTGAAGGATGCCACCATGAAATACACGGGCGGGGGCGGAAAGGGGAAACCCACCCTCGATCTTGATGCAGGATTTGAGGAGTTGCAGGGCATCATTGAAGAACTTCGGCACTACCTTCCGGAAAACATTGATTACTCCCGCTGGAAAGCGCTGGATAACGGGCAGAAGCTGTTGCTGGTGACCGAAGCGCTTAATTTTGTTGTCAAGGACGATCAACGCTGTCAGCAGTTCCAACTGGCGGAAAAACGGATGAGTGCCTTGGTCCCGCTTCTTAAATCCTATCAGCGGATCCAGGAAGTGGCTACTGATATTCTCTTTTTCCAGCACCTCGGTGTTGCGGTGAACAAGATCAAGAACCCCTCCCGGGCGATCCGGGTAAGGGCCGACCAGATAAAAGATCTCATCCATCGCAGCATCGAATCGGAAGATATCGTGGATGTATATGCCATGGCAGGCATTGAAAAGCCCGATATCTCCATACTGAATGAAGAATTCCTGGCAGGGGCCAGGCAGCAGAAATCGGGGCTGGACATCAAGGTGGAGATTCTGCGGCAGATCCTCAACAACGAGATCAGCCTGCGCCGGTACAAGAATATCGTTAAATATACCTCCCTGAAGGAGGCCGTGGAGAAGATAATCCGGAAGTACCACGAGAATGCCATCGACAGTTACACCACCATTGCGGAACTGGTGAGGCAGGCAAAGGAGATCACGGAGGAAGATTCAAAGGCAAGCCAGTTAGGGCTTTCGGAAGAAGAGCTTGCATTCTATGAGATCCTTGCCAGGCATCAGAGCGCCATCACCGACAACAAGGTCATTTCAGACCTGGTCAGGCAAATCGTTCAATCCATCAAGAAACACCTGCAGGTAGACTGGTATAAGAAACCCGACGCCAAAGCACAGATGATGCTGGCAGTAAAGAAGACGCTAAGGGGTAAAATCACCCTGGAGGAGCTCAACCTGGTCATGGACGAGATCATGGAGCAAGCCACAGAGCGCTACCGCGAGTGGAGCGTGGGTGTGGCATAATCGAAATCTAAAATCATTCAGATATGGCAAACCTCATCAAGCCGGAAAGGGTATCCTTGCAGAATCATCCGGAAATAACCGAGAAGATCATCCAGGAAAAAATTGCCGAAGACCCGTCGATCATTGGCCTGGGGGATTTGATATTGAAAGAAAAGGAACGGATACAGCCGCGGGCAGGCAGACTGGATTTGCTGATGCAGGACCCGGAAACTAACCGCCGGTATGAAATCGAGATCCAGCTTGGCAAAACCGATGAGAGTCACATCATACGGACCATCGAATATTGGGACATCGAGAAAAAGCGATATCCCCAGTATGACCATTGTGCGGTGATCATTGCTGAGGATATCACCAGCCGGTTTCTGAACGTCATAAGTCTGTTTAATGGCTTTATCCCGTTGATCGCCATACAGGTCAATGCCTACCGGTTCTCAGGCGACATTGGCCTGGTATTCACCAAGGTATTGGATGAGATGCCACTGGGGTTAATAGACGAAGACGAAGAAGTACAGGAAGAAACCAACCGAGACTATTGGTTAAAAAGGAGCACGGAGACAACATTAAAAATGGCGGATGATATCCTGGATATTATCAATTCTTTCAAGCCAGGTTATGTCCTGAAGTACAATAAATTTTACATTGGGCTGGCAAAGGAAGGAGTTCCGAACAATTTTACTATCATCCGGCCAAAAAAGAGCTTTACAAGAATAGAACTGAAACTTCCAAAAACAGAGGTTTTTGATACGATCATCGAAAAAAGCGGGATGGACGAGATGGGGTATGATTCACGCTGGGGAAGTTACCGGATAAGGCTAAACAAAGGTGATGTAAAAAAGCACGAAGAAATACTGAAAGAACTACTGATAAAGGCAGAGCAGAACTTTAACGAATAGTTATTCTATTAATATAATTATCCTATGAGCAAAGTATTTTCAACAGTGCTGGTATCAGCAGCATTCATCCTCTGCTCATCAATATTTAACTATTTTATATTCATAAACTTTACCATCCAGTATGCACTTTATAATATACATTCCGTTGGCTAAATAATCAAGTGAAATTGAGTTTGTAGTGTTGGTTGTGATTGTTTTTGAAAAAACCCTACTACCAAATGTAGTTACTATTTCCAAGTATAAACTTGGATTTGGTGATTTTGAAGAAAAATCAAAAAATACCTTGCCCTTTGTTGGATTAGGATAAAATATAACTGGTTCTTCATTGATGAAATGATTTTTATTTGTTGTTCCATTCCATTGTTGTGATTTTTCGTTTTTATTTTCTGCATCCATGAAAGAATTTTCTGATTCACACCATGGGCCATTGGGAGCAATATATCCATGCAAATTTCCTCCAGGTTGGACAATTGTTCCGGGTAAGAATTTGATTGATTGTCCAGCAATTATGGTACATGACGATCCGTTTTGAATAAAAAATGTGCTGTTATTCCCAGCGACCAAAACCATATTTTCAGCACAAAAGCATTTAGATTGAGAATTCTGGACAGCAACATCTTTTAAGGGTTGATTGAAGCTTAATATTCCAGGTACTTTAACTGAAGTGATGATGTACTCTATTTCATTATTTGGTTGGTTATTTAAAGGTGTATAACCATGATAAAGCCAAAAATTTATCATCAATTTCATATTATCTGGGTTAGGTATTGGAGATGATGACCCATTATAAGACCAGGAATAATTCCATAAATTATTATTGATCGTGGGAGATTGTCCAGCATAACTTTGAAATTCAACAATTTGGGAAGTCCAATTGAATTTGTGAGTTGATGAAGTGTTGGCCCCGATTATATCTATATTAAAATTATTTTTACTCGATTCCGTGCCAGGTTGAATTGTATACCATCCACAATTGTTAGTTCCCATTTCATTATTCCATTTTGTAAGTTCAATATCAATTTCATGATTATCATCCTTGTAGGGAAAGAATCCAAATACAGGACGTGGATCAATATTGTTAGGGTTTGTTTCTATATACATTATATATTCACCATAACCAAATGCGGCCTGTGATTGTATTTCCGGACAGTACCATGAACCATTAATGTTTTTCATTTTAACATGTAATCTGCCAATTTCATCCTTGAAAATCAATTCATTCCCATTATAAAAATAGTTATAATCTGGTCCCGGAGTGCCATACCCATTGCTAATGTTCCACAATATTCCACTAAAATCTAATGTTTTATTACCTGTATTAATAATAAAATTTTTTTTGCTAATATCATTGCATGAAGAGTTATTTACATCTGATATTTTTATTTTATAGTCTGTGCCATCAATTACATTTGTTACTGTATATGGAAAAACGCCATTGTTCGGTGTTGAATTTGTAATAATTGAATAGAGATTCCCGTTTTTGAAAAGTTCTATTTTTACATTATTTATGTTATTACTTGAACACCATGTAATATCTTGCGCATCATTCTTTTGCCAAACTTCTCCACCATTCGGCCAAATCAATGTTAAAAAATTGGAAGGAGTTAAGATAATGGAGAAATCATTATCACTATAATCTATATCAGAGTATGGTATTCCTGGCCCTGGATAACCAAGAATTTTTATTTTACATGTACATGAATTTATACCTTGAGGCACCGACCAAGAGTATGGGCTACTTGATGGCGCTGGTGAAGCGATATAATTCCATGTTTTGCCTTCATCTGTTGTGTATTGTAAATCAATACTATAAATATTTGGATTAACCGTCCAGGCTATATTTGTAGTTGTACCTGCTCCGATTTTTTCACCTCCATTTGGACTTACTATTGCAGTCGGAGTGCTGTTAATAATGGAAAAATTATTATTAGAAATATCGGCAATAGATGAATTATTTGTTGAGGTTATTTTAATTCTTTTTTGATTACCTGCCATACCGCTTACAGTCCAATTCTCAGTTCCGTCATTACTTGTGCTGGCAAATAAAGTTTCCCAATCACCCGACGGATAGTTTCCATTAATCTCAATTTTAACATTTCCAGTAATTCCAGAGGAAGTCCAAGTGATAGGATGAGATGATCCTAACGTCCAGGATTCTCCTCCATTGGGAGAAGTAATAGTTATATTACTTGAAATAGTAAAAGTTGAATTACTTTCGTCAGAAGTAACTAATTGACTATTATAATAACCTAAGATTTTAACTTTGCAGAGTGTGGAATTTATGTTACTTGGAATTGACCATGAATAATTAAGTGATGAAGGAGTTGGTGAAGCTATATATGTCCAAGTATTTCCATTATCAACGGTATACTGGAGATCAATGCTTGCAAGATTGCCAGTAATAGACCATGTAATAGCATGAGTGGTCCCAGAAGTATATGATTCTCCTCCATTGGGACTGGTTATCGTAGCTGTTGGCCCAACAATTGTGAAATTATTATTTGAAATATCAGAAATGTTAGTATTGTTATTGGATGTAATTTGAATTCTTTTTGCCGTACCAGCCATTCCGCTAACTGTCCAGTTTTCTGATCCATCATTGGCGGTACTGGCAAATAGGGTTTCCCATGTCCCTGACGGATAGTTCCCATTTATCTCAATTTTAACATTCCCGGAAATTCCAGAGGAAGTCCAAGTAATTGGATAAGAGGAACCTATCATCCAGGATTCTCCTCCATTGGGAGAAGTAACAGTTATATTACTTGAAATGGTAAAAGTTGAATTACTTTCGTCAGAAGTAACCAATTGACTATTATAATAACCTAAGATTTTAACTTTACAAAGAGCGGAATTTATGTTGCTTGGAATTGCCCATGAATAAGTAAGTGATGAAGGAGTTGGTGAAGCTATGTAGATCCAATTATTACCATTATCAACAGTATACTGGAGATCAATGCTTGCAAGATTGCCAGTAATAGACCATGTAATAGCATGAGTGGTTCCAGAAGTATATGATTCTCCTCCATTGGGACTGGTTATCGTAGCTGTTGGTCCAACAATTGTAAAATTACTATTTGAAATATCAGAAACGTTGGTATTATTTAAAGATGTTATTTGAACTCTTTTTGCCGTACCTGCAGTTCCGCTAACGGTCCAATTTTCTGATCCATCATTGGCTGTATTGGCAAATAATGTTTCCCATGTCCCCGACGGATAGTTTCCATTAATCTCAATTTTAACATTCCCAGAAATTCCAGAGGAAGTCCAAGTAATAGGATGAGAGGAACCTATCATCCAGGATTCTCCTCCATTGGGAGAAGTAACAGTTATATTACTTGAAATGGTAAAGGTGGAATTGCTAAGATCAAGAGTACTTTGACTAAGATAATATCCAATAATTTTTACTTTACACTGAGACGAATTTATATTAGCCGGTAGAACCCATGAATAAGAACCTGAATTTGGTGATGGTGAAGCAATATAGATCCAGTTATTCCCATTATTAACAGTATATTGAATATCAATAGTACTGATATTTCCATTAATTGACCATGTTATTGCATGCGTTGAACCAGAAATCCAATTTTCACCACCATTCGGTGAGGTTATTTGAACCGAACCTATCGGAGGTTCCTGAACTGTTATTGCCCACCAGGTATAACTATTCGCTCCATTAATATTGTAAACATAACAATAAATGTAAAAAGTGCCAACCGTGGAAAAGGTTTTAGACCAGGTATCCTCATCATAATACCCCTGCAACTCATGTGTTGTTTGATATGCTGAACCAACATACCATTCTGAAAAATCTAAGCCATATGGATCATCCGCTCCAATACTAAAAGTGATGCTATTACCTTGTGTTATTGTAACAGATTGATTAGAAGGATTATATCTGTATACATTTACGCCAATAACATTTAAAAAAGGGAATATACCTATTAGAAAGAAAATGCATGTTCTTTTCATATAAATATTTTATTAGGAAATTTCAGCATTAGTATAATTAGATAATAATCTTATCTGATTCTGATACTATTGTTTAATGATTTTCAAAGTTTCAACTTGATTATCATATAAAACTTTAATGAAATATATACCAGACGGTTTTTCTTCCAATGATAACTCCATCATTTTGAGAGACGTCAGAATAGGTTTACAAACTGATTCCCCGGTTTCGCTGTAGACATTTATCATCACATCTGTAAGTGTATTTAGTCCACTAATCTGAACAACAAACCTCCCGATTGTTGGGTTGGGGGTGGCTGATATCTTAATGTCGTCATTGACTGGCAAAAATTTAACGGAAGGGATTTTCAGAGAGATGCCGGAGATAACTTCTCCTGTCTTATCTGCGATCTCAGAATGATCGGGAGCAGCTCCGAATTCCATGTCTCTTTCACTGCGGAACAGATCAGTGGTTCGGGCATGAATAAAGAAAATGGGCTTACCCGTGGATGCCATCAGCGGCTCAGCTTCCGCCCACACCATCTTCAGTTGATTTCCCGATACGTTAAAAAAGGCTTTCCCGTGGTCCATCAGAATGTCTTCGATGGTTAAAAGATCCTGAGGAAATTCCAGGTCCAAGGAGATAGCCCCGATATCAATATCACTGCTTAAAAACACCGGGATCAGCACACGTTCACCGGCATCTGCAAAAATTTCCTGATCCTGATTCATGCTGATTGTTGGTATGACCTTGGTATTGTTTCCCGGAATATGCGACCCATTGACATCTCCCACGCATAAACCATAAAAATCCACCGCAGTGTTGGCTCCTGAAATATGAACGGTGTCTCCCCCGGATTGCCTTTCAAACACCCAGTCTCCCCGGTCAAAGCCGGATTCCAGTCCCACGAAGCGTTTTTTTATGTGCAGAATATCCATGGCGCTCACGGTCCCGCTTGCATTGACATCGGCTGCTGTTTTGCGGATGGGAGTAGGCAGTGTTTCCAGCCCGACAACATGTCTCGCTACTTTTAATGCATCCGTTCCGTTCACGCCACCCCAGGGGGCGTTCCAGCTGGCTTTCACCCTGTAATCCCCGTCGTATACGGACGGAAACAAATAGTGCCCGTTCCCGTCCGTGTTTGTGGAATCGATCTTTATGCCATTCTCTGAAAGAATAACCTTGACCGATGGCAGGGGTGTGTTGGCCGTGTTGTTATAGGTGAAAATCCCGCTGAGCGTGCGCAGATAACGGACAGACAACGATCCGTTGACCACACTATAGAGAATGTTCTGTGAATTGGCGTCGCCGAGGATGGCATTGGTCAGGATCAAAGGGGCCGACATATAACCGGGATCGGAGGAATTGACAACGAATTTCAGCCTGACAATGGCCCCGGTATCCCCGGTAAAAGGCAGCTGCTGCATAGAAAAGGCCATCACACGGACATGGCTGGCATCCGGAAGACTGGATATGACGATGTGGTCCTGGGCGCGGGATGTCAAGGTGGCAGAGTTTGGCATGTACGACATGCATGCGGGAAACCCCAGGTCGAACTGGAATCCGACAAAGCTTTCAAGGTTTGAAACATTGACCGCGATCCGGACAGTATCCCCGTTTTTGCATTGGGTCACCGGTACGATCATGTAATTGGGGATGAAGGCGAAGGCAGAAAGTGTTACGGACAACGGGTTTTCATAAGCATCCGGGTCGTTGCTGTATATCTTCAGGGTGCAGGATGCCGGGCCTTCTGTCCCCTGGTGAAAAGAGAGTTGCAGATTCTTACCCTGGGAAGGCAGTATCTGCATTGGCAGGGTGGTCAGAAGGCTGAAGGCAGGGTTTGAAAATGTCACCTGGTTGATTCTCAGGGTATCGTTTCCGGTATTGTAGATCAGAAGGCTCTGATAGCCTGTATCCAGGATGGAAACATCCCCGAAATTGACGGAAGTCATGCACGAAATATCCGGCGCTGCGATCTGGAGCCATCCGTTATAGGAATCCGAAAGAATATTTTCACCCTGCGTGCTGGCGATGATGACATTGCTGACATTGAGGGGATAATACCCCCCGGTCCCGGAAACCTGGAAACCCAGCGTCACAATGATCCCCGAATTTCCCGAGAACACCTGCCCGCCGGGGGAATAGGCGATGACGCGGAGAACGCCGGAGGAAACCAGGCTGGCAGCTACCACATGATCCGTCTTCCGGCTGGAAAGCACGGCCGATCCGGGGATCCAGGCCAGGGGTGAGGGCAGCGTCAGATCAAACTGGAATCCGGTGAACGATTCCATGTTGTTGATGGAAAAATCCAGCGTGGCCTGATGTCCCGAAAAAGCATTCATGTTCCCTGTGTGGAGTTCATTCACGGCATAGGCGCGGGCATGAAGGTTCACGGTGGAGAGAGGTTCATCCGGGTCGTTGGATGAGATGGTCATGACTTTATCGTAGACCCCTTTGACCAGGGAATTGAATTTAACGGTTACATCGGCAGATTGTCCTGCCCCGATGCTGAAGACAGTGCTTCCTGTGACTTCAAAATAGGGGGAATCAAAGGTGATGGAGAGGATGTTCAGCGCCTGGTTCCCGGTATTTTGAATGGTGACGTTACGGGTGGTGCACTGGCCGATGGGGACCCGGTCAAAATCAAAGTAAGTGATGGGCAGGTTGATATCCGGGGCAAGGACGGTGGCGGTTCCGTTGGATGTTCCGGTCAGGATGTTCTGCTGGTTGGTACCCCCGATGATGCCCCCGACCAGGACCAGCGGGTAATCTCCCGGAACCGGTCCCGACTTCAGCTGGAACGTCACCACCACCCCGCTGTTACCCAGGAACGGCAGGTTCAGGGGCGAATAGGCCATGACCCGCAGAATGTTCCCGGTGATGACCTGTGCGATCACCACATGACCGTTGGAGCGCACAGGGTTAAGTGCCGCTGAACCCGTAACATAGGAAAATCCGGTTGGAATGGGCAGATCGAACTGGAATGCCACAAACGGATCGGTATTGGTGATGCTGACCCCCAGAGAAAAATTCTGGTTCGGCCCCGTGGTGGCAGAACCCATTTGCATGGTGTTCTGGCCGGTGACCAGGAGAGGTAAGATCATCCCGAATGCGATCAGGATTTTTAGAATGTATTTTTTGTTTTTCATGCTAAACATATTCTGATAAACGGCCGATGGGAAGTGGATAACCCTTGTTGCTCATGGATGGTCCCGGATCATTTAATGAATATGATCTTTGTTTCCTTATGGAATTGATCTCCCCCGGAATTGATCCCCTCCAGCTTGCACAGATAGATCCCTGAAGGAACCGGCCGGTTGCTGAAATTCGTTCCGTTCCATTCGACCCATTGCAGCCCCTCTTTCATCTCTTTGTCGGCAAGAACATGGATCAGCCTTCCGGTCATGCTGTAAACCGAAAGTTTTACATGGGCGTCACCCAAAAGGCGGAAGTTGAATGTCACTTTTTGTGAAAACGGGTTGGGATAAGCCTGCAGGAACATCTCCGGTGTTGAGGCTCCGGCAGCACCTTCTTTCAGCACAGGCACGATATTCCCGCTGCCGTCGCCGGCCAGGATGGCGCCCCACTCAGGCGTTGCAGTAGCATCCGTGATCTTCACCAGGTCGATGGTCCCGGCCGGGATCGTCCGGTTGGCGGACGAATAGAGGATGCCCAGCAATTTTCCGTTCACAAGCCCATACGCCAGCTCAAAACCTGCCGGGGGGCTTGCCAGATGGATCTTATCCAATCCTTCGCCGGCCAGTTCAAATTGTAAAGACGAAACCTGGCCGTCGCTTGTGAATACGATCCGGTCGCTATCAAGCCTTATATGTGCAGGAACAGGATTAGTGCCAGTGATGCTGTACCCTGATTTGGTGGGGTGGATGATCCTGTTCACGATCCCGATCACATCGAGGATGTTGATGGAATGATCGTTGTTGACATCCGCGGCATCGAACAGGAATGGCTGTGGATTCTGGCCCAGCATATAGGCGATCACAGATGTAATGTCGAGCACGTTGACCGATTCATCGCCGTTGGCATCGCCCAGGGTAGCATTGTAGGGAACGGCGCTGACGAATTTGGAAGAATCTGCCTCCTTGAAATCAGTGTTGACCACTTTGTAGTAATACCAGTAATGTTTCCCCGGAGTCACCGTAAAATCGGTATAGGTGGTATCCGTGATGAGAGATTTATTGATAATGACCGGTCGCGTGTAGGTAGTATCAGTAATGTTCTCGAACCGGTACATATTGAATCCGAGCAGATCAGGGATCCCGGCGTTGTTCCACTCCAGGTTCACTTTACCGATTCCCGCCTGTGCCGTGAATTCAAGGGATGAAGATCCGGCGGCCTGGATAACAAATTCAAACCGTTCATCTTCAACTGGAATTTCCCATCCATCCAGATCCTTTGCACCCGCTACTCTCAGGCGATTAATGCCATCCCCTGTAAACAATTGAACTGTCTTATAGCATGTATAAATCATATGATCCGGCGACCAACGACCCGAATCATTCACTGCTGTTTGATTGTACGGGGCCCGTACACCAAATGAAACCTCTGGAGTATGGGCAGGATCCATTGGCTTGTTAAAATAGACATCGAATTTTTGTGGGCCAATACCAATGGGATCGGGCACTTCGTCTTGGGCATCTTTGTTGTTTACGAGGATTTTCCATACAATTCCATGAGCAGAATCTGATGGTTGAGTTAATAATGGTTGATATATAATTTGCGCGAGAGATGCATCGTCAAAAAAATCAAAAATCTTTTTTTCGATTTTTACACTGTCAATAGTGCCCAGATATTGATTTGCCATACTTACATAATAACCAGGCTCAGATTTGATGGAAATGGAATGATAGCTATTTAAAAAAATACATTTTCGGTAAAAAGAATAATTCGAACAGGTTAAGAACGCAGATCGATTATAGGAGGTTAAAGAACTTGAATACTTCCAGTTATTGAATACAGGAGGATTTGTCCATGGTAAATTATAATTACAGTTATCAAATAAGCAATTTTTAGTTATTACGGTTTGATTACCGCTTATAAGTCCCCCTATGCAAAAAGAATTTATAAATCGGCAATTTTCAAAAGAAAAATCACCACCATTATAGATGCCAATCTGTGAGTTTTGTAAAAGTGTTGAATTATTGATAAATCCTCTTTGATAACTAACACAACAGCCATCATTATTGTAAGTAGTGAAAGATAATTTTCCAAAATTCAATTTTAAAGATCCTGATCCAGTGATGCATCTTAAAGAGCAATTAGCCGTAATTGAAAAAGTTGAGTCAGGTTTACCATTTCCGATTATTGTCCCGTCATTAACAATCTTTGAACTCATTTTCAAAGTTGTTCCGGCACTAATTATAAGAACTCCTGTTGGTGCAATTTTGAAGCTACCATTGACAAGCCATAATTTATCGGGTGTAAGAATGAGCGTATCACCGAGAACACCTTGCAATTCCTCGCCATTTTCTATGTTTAATGTGACATTTTGAAAAACCGTATCAGAAGAATTTTTAGACCAACAATATGCCTGGAAAACAATATCCCGATCGTTAACCACATCTGGATCAATATGGATCTTCAGTGGAATCCATTGATTTGTAAGAGTGGCGTAAGGGCTTATACTTCCAATATAGGCATGCCTAGTAATTATCTGGGCAGTGGTTGTATCCTCAAATTCAGCAAACCGGATTCCGACCTGAACGCTGTCTGCTTGTCCTCCCGTATTTCGCATTTTAAACCAAAGCTGGATCGTTTCTCCGGCGTCGACTCGTCCATCATTATCGTCACTCTGAATTGAGTCAACAACGGTATTTGAGACGAACCACAATTTCGGAGCAGGAATGCAAGTTATGGCAGAATGTATATTAAAATAAGTCGAAGATGTCTGAATCAGTTTGGCCCACATTAATTCCTGGGACTGACCCGGGAACAGCGACCTGTAAATGGCGAGCGATCCTGATAACACAGGAGCCGCCATTGAAGTTCCCTGGTAAACCCGATAGTTACCGTCAGGAATGGTGCTGAGAATTTCAGTGCCGGGTGCTTTCATTTCATAATTCCACAGATCGGGATACATGCTGTAAACCGGGCCATCTTGGTCGAAATTGCTCCAGGAAGCATTTGCCTGGGTTCCGAGGACATAAGAAAGTGCTGCGGGGAACATGGGTTTACAAGTTCCGCCAGGTCCGATACAAATACCATCATTCCCTGATGCCGCAACTAAAGCGCAGGAAGCATAAGCATTAGCCAAAGCAGTTTCCATTGTCATTGACCGAGCATAGCTTCCAAAACTCATATTGATCGCTGTCGCCCCCATGTTTTTTGCATAGTTTATCCCCTGGGATATGGTCGCTGCATCGCCACGTCCGGAACTCTGAAACACTTTCAGGGCCATGATCTTTGCTCCATGACTTACCCCGCTGATGCCGATGCCATTATTGGCTTCAGCTGCGGCAATGCCGGCAACATGCGTCCCATGGCTATTGTCGTCCATCGGGTTATTGTCATTATTGATCCAGTCCCATCCTCGAACATCATCCACATAACCGTTACCGTCGTCATCGATTCCGTTTCCGGGAATTTCACCCGGATTTGTCCATATTTTATTTTCCAGGTCGGGGTGCATCCAATCCACCCCGGTATCGAGAATGCAAATAACCTGTGTTGAATCTTTACCCTGAACGGTATCCCAGACTTCATCTGCATGAACAGCCGGAATATACCATTGCTGGGGAAATAAGGGGTCATTGGGAGCAGATTTCGGATCCGGCGGGTTTCCGGGCATCGGTATCGGACAACCTGCGATAGACGATGAAACCGGAGAAGAGTTAGGGATGGCCTCAAGATTAACATTTGACCATTGCATAAGTTCTCTCTCCGTCATTGGAGGTGAAACAGCCTTGTCATTGGTGACGGACATGTTGTAATTCGGCTCGGCATAGATCACTTTGGGATCGTGTTTGAGCTCTTCGATGGCTTCAAATAGATTCGATTCCTGCGGCAGAGAGAGTTTGTAAATGTTGTGCAGGCTGGGCTGTTCGAACTCCGTCCCGTTGAAACTGCGAAGCATTACTTTTGATTTTAGTTTCTGTTCTGCCGGGAATAACTTTTCCTGGGTATTGATCTTGTATTTAGTGAAAATCGAATCGATGGTGACCATACCGGTTTGAACGATTTCTCCCGCTTTGAGGTTTTGAACTTCCGCATCATCCGAATACCGGATCAGGATCTGGCCGGGGACAAAATCCATTGGCTGCATGCGGGGATCGAGGTGCACGACCGAATCCTTCGGCTGGTTGACAAACAGAGCCTTCTGGGAAATCCCGCCGAAACTAACCAGACTTAGCAAGCAGTAAAGGAGAATTGTTTTCATGATTCGGTTTTTTTACTATTTATTTTTTTCTGAAAAGATGAATCGCCGGAACAATTTCACATCCCTTCAGTGTCTTGATACAATCAGTTTTATCGTTTCTGTTTCATTATTTCTGACAACCCTGACCAGATAAACCCCTTCCGGGTGTTTCTCCATGGAAAATTCAAAAGGACCGGAAACCTGCAATTCTTTTTGAAATATCCTTTCACCGGTCATGGAATAGACAGAAATCAGGGTTGTTTGGTTTCCTGAAAACGGATACGTTTCAATGAAAAAATCACCCATGGTTGGATTGGGAAAAATTTTGCAAATGCCTTTATGATTTAATGGTGATCCTTCCGTAAGGGCTTCTTCCTGATCGGATGATTTTACGGGAGCCGAAGGGGGAATGCAATAGCTGCCGGTTGTTGTAATGTACGCATGTAATTTCCCGCCGGAATTTATCCTGACTCCGGGAAGCAGCCTGATATTATGGCCGGCAATGAGGGTGGCAATGCCTCCGTTCATGACGGTGAAGGTCTTTCCGTTCCCGCCGGCAGTGATCGTCTGGGTGGCATTATAGCATTTTGAGTCCCCGTTGTTTACAGTTGCTGCAGGTATGTCCAGGGTGGAAGGCACTGTATATGTCGAAACCTGTCCGTTAACATAGTATGAAGATGTTGGAAGATCATTCAGTGGATTTCCCTCGGCATCGGTATATTCACATTCAATGCCGTGATTGATAGTATTGTTGAACACAAGCCCGGTGCTTCCGCTGTGATACATAAAGCGGATATCGAAAAGGTGAGCGCCGTCGGTCAGACTGACGGGGTTATAACTTTCCCAGATGGCCATGATTTTGTTCAGCGTATCCGATACTGCAGCATCATTGATCATGATCCCTGAAAGGGCAGGAGCAATATTTTCTGCTTCGGTAAAAGATATCACCCGGCTGTCATAATCGATGTGAAGAGACAAGGATCCGATATTATTGAAACCTGTAACCGATATCGGGACCACGATCTCTGTGGAAGGATACGGCGTCATTGATCCTGCCGTTGTTTTCGGAGCGTTTTGTGCGTGGTTGAGCTGTGCCGTTATAGCAATCAAACCAGTAAGAAGGCAATGTTTTGCGAATCGGGCGGATCTTATTTTCATACCCATGGTTTGGTGTTGATGAAAATGTTATCAGGCAATAAATCAGCGGGTCAAAACCAACTTTATCTCCTTGCTGAATCTTTCTCCAGACATGGTGTTGCCCTTTAGCTGACAGAGATAAATGCCCTCAGCAACCTTAGCTCCGTTATCATCCCTGCCGCTCCATGTGAAGGCATGGTCGCCCGGCCCGGTGGGCCCTTCAATGATTGTTTTTATCATGATCCCGTTCAGGTCATATAAGGACAGTGAAATGGCTGCCGGTTCAGTAAGGGTAAAATGAATTTCGACCGTTTCCCTGAAAGGATTGGGAATGGCCGACAAACTGCTTCCATTGTCGGATAGGGAGGCGGTTTTACTTTTGATCACCTGGACATACCTCCCTTCCGGATCACCGCCAAATACATCGCCCCAATTCAAATCATGGCTGTTGTTCTGAATTCCTAACAGTTCGATAGTGCCGTCCGGGATGACCCGGTTGGAAAGACTATAAACAACCCCAGTTAATTTTCCATTTACCATGCCGTGTGCAAATTCAAGCCCGCTTTGTTGGCATACCAATTGAATTTGGTCCGTTTTTTTACCTATGAGTTCAAACTGAAGGGCGGCAACCTGTCCGTTGCTTTGGAACATGATGTTATCATTGTCAAGCCAGATATAAGCGGGGTCAGGGAAATCATCCTGTGATTTTTTGTGCCCGATAATGATATTGACGATCCCGATCACATCCAGGATGTTTATCTGGTGGTCTCCATTGATATCGGCTGCATCGAAAAGGAAGGGATGAGGGGCCTGAACCAGCATATAAGCGATGATCGACGAAATATCGAGAACATTCACGGCCATGTCTCCATTTGCATCACCCGTGGCGGCGGCCATGGGAACAGCAACAATAATCTTACTGCTGTCACTCTCTTCCAGGTCCGTGCCAACCACTTTATAGTAATAATGATATGTCTTGCCAGGTATCACTCCAAAGTCTGTGTACAACGTGTCGGTTATCAGGGATGAATTGATCCTGGTCGGAATAGTAAAGGTGGAATCAGTGATGTTGGCATACCGGTACATGTTAAATCCGAGCGCATCATCGGTTCTGGCCCGGTTCCATTCGAGATAAACCTTGCCGATACCCGGAGTGGCGGTAAATTCGATCGATGCGGCCCCCGCCGCCTGGATCACAAACTCGAACCGGGAATCTTCGATTGGTATTTCAAAATGCTCGTTGTCCTTGGCTCCTTCCACCCGTACACGTTGGATGCCATCTCCCGTCTGGATGCCGATATCATACCAGGCAGTCCAGATCGTTGAATCGGCACTCCAGGAGGCTTCATCCGTTACCAATCGCTGGGTATAAGGTTCCCGGACTCCAAAAGTTACAAAAGGAGTCAACGAAACATCCATGGCACGATTGAAATAAACATCGAACCGATGGCGGCCGGGACCGACGATCCCCAGGCCGTTCGAAGCATTAAAGGGGTGGTCGAACCTGTTGATCTCGACAGAATCTGTGAGAATTTTCCAGACATGTCCGTGGGCCAGTGGGGAAGGCCGGTTGAGGAACGGGTAAAAAACACAGATCGGATAGTTTGGATTGGATTTAAAATCTTTAATCCCATTATTGATTCTAATAGAATCAGTTGTACCCCAGTAATTGTTTTCGAAGGATGCGAAAGAGGCATTCCCACCAACCGTCAAATTATTCTCGCTTAAATGATTATTGTCAAAACAATTGTTAAAAACTGAATTTCCGGTTGGGATCCTTAAGGGTGGTTGTTGATCCC
>CAYLVY010000059.1:0-22362 GCA_964387205.1 uncultured Draconibacterium sp. | reverse complement strand
TGCAAAGGTACAACATATTTTATTTTCACCAACACAAACGTGAAAAAGAATCCCCATTTATATTGAAAATTACCGAATTATGTGACGGAAAATAAGGGAAGGCTGTTGTGCAAGACCATCGACCGGGTGCTGGCGCCCCGCGGTTGAAACCTATAGGTGTCTTACTTTTTCAGGTTTCCTTGCCGTTTTCCGGCTTATAATTCATGCGAATACCTTTCGGAAAATCGCGGGTGCAAAATTACGCTAATTATCAATACCAGCAAAAAAATAAAAAAAAAAATGAATTACCGGTTCCTGACGATCATCACGGTACCATAAAGATCGGGCAGAAAAAGTGGCACCTCCGGGATACCGGCCACAAACTCGTCCACCGCCCTGATGATACCGGGCCATTTATGGTGATAGTCGTGCACAAAGATAACCCCTCCGGGTGAAAGATGACGGTAAAATAACTCCAGCCCTGCCCTGGTTGGCCGGTAGAGATCAACGTCGATGTTCACCAGTGCAAGCGGACCGCTGAAACCGGCAGCAGATCCTGGAAAATGGCCAGGGTAGAACCGGACAAGTTCCGAGCTACCGATTCGTTCGGCAACCTCTTGTATATCGGTATCAGCAAAATTGCTGGTGGTGTAAGTGGCAGCCTCACCCGTCTCCCCAACCAGATCGTCGGCCGGAAAACCCGTAAAAGTATCAAACAGGTGCATGGGTCTTGAAGGATCCATCCGGTGCAGTATCTCTGCGCTCTCCCCCCGGTAGACCCCCAACTCGGCAAAAGCCCCGGGGATCCCTTCCCGGTTTAGCCTTTCAATTTGCAAAAACCAAGCATGAAAACGGACCTTGTCACGGTACCTGCGCTCAAGATGCCGCAATTCTGCAGATGCAGCCCCGGCCTCTTTGGCCTCCTTCCATCGGGCCGGTAGCACCCTTCGCTCCTGATACAATATTATAATGTAACGGATGAACAGGACGAAGAGCGTCAGGACAAGAACCAGGTTTAATACTTGAAAAAGAGATAAGTCCATATTCCAAACCGGGTTGGTAAAAATAAGAAAAATAATTATCCTGCCTCCAATTACCGCCTGCACCTTGAAAACTTGTATTTTTGCATTTTATTTTCCATGAACCATAAAATTCTTGACCACCTGAATGACGTTCAGCGAACCGCTGTTGTGGCAACCAACGGTCCGGTCATGGTTATTGCAGGTGCCGGCTCCGGCAAGACCAGGGTGCTGACCTACCGCGTTGCATACCTGGTGGAATCGGGTGTCGACCCGTTCCATATCCTGGCACTGACCTTTACCAATAAAGCCGCCCGGGAGATGAAAGAACGGATCGTCAGACTGGTCGGCCACGAAGCCGCCAACGTCTGGATGGGAACATTTCACTCGGTTTTCGCCAGAATACTGCGGATTGAAAGTCAATACCTGGGTTTTCCCTCCAATTTCACCATATACGATACTGATGATTCCAAAAGGGTGATCAAAAACCTGATCAAAGAAAACAACCTCGACGATAAAGTCTACCAGCCGGGATATATCCTCAACCGGATCTCTGCTGCCAAAACAAGCCTTCTCTCCGCCGAAGAATATATGGCCAACCCTGAACTGACAGAGTTTGACACTACTTCAGGAAAACCCCTGACCGGCCACCTCTACACCCAGTATCAGGCGAGGCTGAAAAAATCGTCGGCCATGGATTTTGACGACCTTCTTTTTAACATGAATATCCTGCTGCGCGATTTTCCCGACGTACTTTATAAATATCAGCAGAAATTCAGTTACATCCTTGTGGATGAATACCAGGATACCAACTTTGCCCAATACCTGATCATCAAAAAACTGGCCGCCAACAATGAAAATATCTGTGTGGTGGGGGATGATGCCCAGAGCATCTATGCTTTCCGCGGGGCTAATATCCAAAATATTTTGAATTTCAGACAGGATTATCCCGAACATCAGGTATTTAAACTGGAACAAAACTACCGCTCCAGCCGTACCATTGTCCAGGCCGCCAATCGCGTTATTGCCAATAATAAAAACCAGATATTTAAAGAGATATGGACAGAGAATGACGAAGGGGCCCGGATCCGCGTGATTCACGCATCGACCGACGGAGAAGAGGCCAACCAGGTGGCGCAGTCGATCTTCGAGATCAAAATGAACCATCAGCAAAAAAACAGTGCTTTTGCCATCCTTTACCGTACCAACGCCCAGTCTAGGGCGCACGAAGAAGCCTTGAGGCGGCTGAATATCCCCTGCCGTGTTTATGGCGGGGTCTCCTTTTATCAGCGAAAAGAGATCAAAGACCTTCTCTCCTATTTCCGTTTATCGATCAACCCGAATGATGATGATGCCTTGCTGCGTATCATCAATTATCCGGCCCGTGGGATCGGGAAAACCACGGTGGAAAAACTGATCGTGACGGCAGAAGAACAAAAAAGGAGCCTATTTGCCATGATCGATGATCCGGTTACTTCATCGTTGCGATTCGCGGAGGGAATTACCCATAAGATCTATGGATTTGTGACCATGATGCAAAGTTTCGGTGCCATGATCGCAAACCGCAATGCCTTTGAAATGGCGAAGCATATTGCAGCATCCTCCGGTTTGCTCAAAGACCTCTATGATGATAAAACGCCGGAAGGGGTAAGCCGTTATGAAAACATCGAAGAGTTGCTGAACGCGATAAAGGAGTTCTCGGAATCGCCAAGGATCAATCCGGAAACGGGTGAAATGGAGGCCAACGTAATCAGGACACTCGACGAGTTTATGCAGGATGTTGCACTGTTTACCGATACCGACAAGTCCTCTCCCGATGATGACGACAAGGTAAACCTGATGTCAATCCATTCGGCCAAAGGTCTGGAATTCCCCAATGTCTATGTTACGGGGTTGGAAGAGAACCTTTTTCCTTCCATTCAGTCCCTCAATTCTCGGGCCGATCTGGAAGAGGAACGCCGCCTGTTTTATGTGGCAATTACCCGGGCCCAAACCCGGTTATACCTCTCTTTTGCCGAAAACCGCTACCGGTGGGGACAGTTGACCGTCTGTGAACCCAGCCGTTTTCTTACTGAAATTCCCGACGAACTGCTGGATTATCCAAAGAAAACCGTTCAGCCTTCTCCGGGTTTCCGATCCCTGAATAATTGGTCGGCCTCTCTTCCCGGATTAAAATCCTCTGCCGGTAAACCGGTCGTGACGACAACCTACAAAAAGCACACAGACCAGCCTCCTGCCGTTCCCGAATATGAAACCGTGACCGGGCCGCTGGCCGAGGTGGAGTCGATTGTAGCGGGCATCGAAGTAATCCATGAGCGTTTCGGCAAAGGCAAGGTGGTTTCGGTGGATGGAGCCGGTCCGAACCGGAAAGCAACGGTTTTTTTCCCTGCTGTCGGACAGAAACAACTGCTGCTGAAATTTGCCAGGTTAAGATTAAGTAACTGATTGAATAAGAATAAATAAATAATTATTACTTTTGCAAAAACAAACATCGTGAACGAACAATTAGAGTATAATTCCACCCGGGCATCCATGGTCATTCCGGAATATGGCAGAAATGTGCACCGGATGATAGATTATTGCTGCTCCATCGAAGACCGGGAAAAAAGAAACAAAACAGCCAAACTGATCATCAGCGTGATGGGTTTTCTGAACCCTTCGGTAAAGGAAGCTGCCGATTACAAGCATAAACTCTGGGACCACCTTCACATCATTTCCGGTTTCAGACTCGACGTTGAATCTCCCTATCCCCTTCCATCCCCCCTGTCGCTGAGCACCAAACCCGAGCATCTATCTTATCATGACAAGGAGATCGACTACAAACATTACGGAAAGAATATTGTTTTGATGATCGAAAAGACGGCCGAGCAACCGGAGGGACCGGAAAAGGAGATGCTGATCAACTGCATCGCCAACCACATGAAAAAATCCTACCTGAGTTGGAACCGCGAATCGGTCACAGATGAATTAATTGAGAAGCACCTCGAGGAATTATCAAACGGAAGTCTGAAACTCCAGGAGGATTTCAAATTTACCAATACCAGCGATATCCTGGCCCAGAATCAAAAACGCAAGCCGTTCAAGCAAAATCAGGACCGTAACTATAACAAGCAGGGTTTCCAGAAGCAGAATTACAATAATCAGCGCGGCAGAAACAAACCACAATGACATCCTTTCGAATCCGGGGCGGGAACCGGCTGAGTGGCGAAATCAGGCCGCAGGGAGCCAAAAACGAAGCATTGCAGGTGATATGCGCCACCCTGCTCACTGCAGAACCGGTCACCATACACAACCTGCCCGATATCCGGGATGTCAATAAACTCATTGACCTGTTGGAGTCAATGGGGACACGGATCACCCGTCACACGTCTTATTCCTGCACTTTTCAGACGACAGAGGTCAGGGAAGAATATTTTCTTACCGGGGATTTCAGACAAAAAGCGGGTAGCCTGAGGGGATCGATCATGACCCTAGGGCCACTGCTGGGCCGTTTCGGGCAAGGGATCGCGTTCATTCCCGGAGGTGATAAAATCGGACGGAGACGCCTTGATACCCATTTCAACGGACTGCGAAAACTGGGTGCGTCGTTCCGGTATGATGAAGAGCATCAGATATTTATTTCATCCGGGAATCGGTTGGCCGGGACTTACATGCTGCTTGATGAAGCCTCCGTTACCGGCACCGCCAACATCGTGATGGCGGCAGTGCTGGCCGAAGGAGAAACCACGATATTCAACGCAGCCTGCGAGCCTTACGTGGCCCAACTCTGCCGGATGCTGGTGGCCATGGGTGCCGATATCGGGGGAATCGGCTCCAACCTCCTCAGAATCCGGGGTGTCGGAAAACTTGGCGGGTGTACCCATACCCTTCTGGCCGATATGATTGAAGTGGGTAGTTTTATCGGGCTGGCTGCCATGACAGGCTCGGAGATCACCATCTGCAATGTGGATTATCCTCACCTGGGCCTGATCCCGGATATTTTCGCACGCCTGGGCATTGATTTTTCGGTAGATCATGATAATATCACCGTTCATGGCCAGCATCCCTATGCGATCGATACTTTTATGGACGGGTCGATCCTGACGGTAGCCGATGCGCCGTGGCCCGGCTTCACCCCCGACCTGATCAGCATTGTGCTGGTGGTGGCCACCCAGGCCAGAGGCAGCGTCCTGATCCATCAGAAAATGTTCGAAAGCAGACTCTTTTTTGTGGATAAACTGATTGATATGGGAGCCCAGATCATCCTGTGCGACCCGCACCGTGCCACCGTGATAGGACTGAACAGGGAACATCCGCTGAAACCCCTGCGGATGTCTTCACCCGATATCCGTGCCGGTGTGGCTTTGCTCATCGCCGCGCTCTCTGCAGGCGGTATCAGCATTATCGACAATATTGAGCAGATCGACCGTGGATACCAGCAGATCGATGAGCGCTTAAATGCCCTTGGAGCAGAGATCACCAGGATAAGAACCTGACAAAATGTCGCACCAATTCTGTACGGCAAACTTTTTGCACAAAACGGCTCAACTGAATATACTCAACATGATGGGACACAATAAAAAAGACGAAAAGGAACACAACGAGCAGCCGGTCATACCGGAACCTGAGGAGAGGACAAAAAACGACGCACAAACAAGATCGGAAAACGAATCCGCTGAAAACTTCACCGAAGATGCTGATTTGACATTCAGATACACTGAACTCAATGACAAATATTTAAGACTCTATTCCGATTTTGACAACTATCGTAAACGGACCCTGAAAGAGAAGATCGAACAGAGCCGGTTCGCAGGAGAAGAATTGATCATAAAGTTATTGCCGATTCTGGATGATATCGACCGGGCCATTCACTCGGCAGAGGCCGTGAAGGACGTAGATCAAGCCCTCAAAGAAGGTATCGTACTGATATACAACAAACTTTTGTCGACTTTACAGCAACAGGGGCTGGAACCGATGCGGGTCATGGGAGAGGTTTTTGACACCGATTTTCATGAAGCCATCACCAATATCCCGGCACCGGAGGAGGAGCAGAAAGGCAGGATCCTGGATGTGGTGCAGAAAGGTTACATGTTGCACGGAAAGGTGATCCGATATGCCAAAGTTGTAGTTGGAAGTTAATCAAAGCCCATGTCGAAAAGAGATTTTTACGAAGTGCTGGAGGTTGGCAGGGATGCATCTTCCGATGACCTGAAGAAGGCATACCGCAAGCAGGCGCTAAAATACCATCCTGATAAAAACCCCGGCAACAAAGAGGCAGAAGATAAATTCAAGGAAGCGGCGGAAGCCTACGAAGTGTTGAGTGATCCAGCCAAACGACGGCGTTACGACCAGTTTGGCCATGAAGGATTGGGCAATGGCAGCGGATTCGGCGGTTTCGGAGGCGGCATGTCGATGGAGGATATTTTCAGCCATTTTGGTGATATTTTTGGCGGCGGGGATCCGTTCAGCGCCTTTTTCGGAGGCGGAGGACGCCGGGGAAAGACGGTGCATAAAGGCTCAAACCTGAGGGTCAAAGTCAAACTGACGCTGGAAGAGATTGTCTCCGGCGTCGAAAAGAAGATCAAAGTAACCAAATATGTGCCCTGCAGCACCTGCAGCGGTTCCGGCGCGAGGGATGGAAGCGCCTACTCCACCTGTTCCACATGCCGCGGAACCGGACAGGTTTCAAGGGTAACCTCCACATTTCTCGGACAGATGCAAACCACTTCGGTTTGCCCGAACTGCGGAGGCGAAGGCCAGATCATTACCGATAAATGTCCCGACTGCGCCGGCAACGGGATTGTAAAGGGAGAAGAGGTCATCACGATCAGAATTCCAGCCGGCGTTTCGGATGGAATGCAACTCAGCATGGGCGGAAAAGGCAATGCCGCCGCACGGGGTGGCGTCGCGGGCGACCTGCTGATCCAGATCGAAGAGATCAAACACGATCTGTTTGAACGGGAAGGTCAAAATATCCATTACGAACACCTTATCAGCTTCCCCGAAGCGGTAATGGGCGGAATGGCTGAAATCCCGACCATTGAAGGGAAAGTAAAAATCAAGATCGATCCGGGCACACAGAGCGGAAAAGTGCTGCGCCTCCGGGGCAAAGGGATCCCCGGGATCAACAGTTATGAAGGCAGGGGTGATTTCCTGATCAGCCTGATGATCTTCACTCCCAAAAATATTTCCAAAGAGGAAAAACTGCTCCTGGAAAAACTTTCGAAATCAGAAAACTTCAAACCCAAACAGGAAACCCGGGGAAAAGGAATCTTCTCCCGAATGAAAGACCTGTTTGACCAATAAACAACAACATGGCACTTTTTTCAGCCAGGGAGGTAACCAAACAATATGCCAGCCACAAAGCCCTGGACCAGGTCAGCATCGAAGTCATGGAAGGTACCATTTTCGGCCTGCTGGGCCCCAATGGCGCAGGCAAAACCACCCTGATAAGGATCATCAATCAGATACTGGCACCCGATCATGGTACCTTATGGTTCAGGGATCAGGCGCTTCGGCCCGAAGATATCGCCAGGATTGGATATCTGCCGGAAGAACGGGGCCTCTACAAAAAAATGAGCGTTGGGGAACAGGCTGTCTATCTGGCCCGGCTCAAGGGTTTGTCGCACCAGGACGCAACCCGGGAGCTCAGGCATTGGTTTGAAAAGTTCGAGATCAAAGGGTGGTGGAACCGGAAAGTGGAGGAGCTATCAAAAGGAATGCAGCAAAAGGTACAGTTTCTGATCACTATCATCCATAAGCCTGAATTGCTGATCTTTGACGAACCTTTCAGCGGCTTCGATCCGATCAACGCCAACCTGCTGAAGGAGGAGATCCTGGCACAAAAAGCCAGTGGGACTACTATTATCTTCTCTACCCATAATATGGCGTCGGTGGAGGAATTGTGCGACGATATCGCCCTGATCGACCACTCCAGGGTCGTCCTTGCAGGAAGCATGACAGAAATCAAACAGCAATACAGCACCAATACTTTCAGGATCGGATTTAACCATTGTGAGCTTTCGCTGGGCAGCATCCTTCCGGAGCGATATTCCTTCAAAGAAGAGGAACGCTCAGACAACCTCCGGTTTGCCACGATTTCGCTTCCCGAAGGCACCAATTCCAATGACCTTATCAGAGGTTTGATCGATCATGTGACCCTTCACTCATTCGAAGAGGTCATCCCAAGTATGAACGATATTTTTATCCGGGTCGTCGCCGGAGGTGAACTTAACCCTGCCAGGGAGGAACAACCATGAACAAGATTTTTCTGATCATCCAGCGCGAATACCTCACCCGGGTACGCAAACGTTCCTTTCTCATCATGACCATCCTGGGGCCGCTCCTTATGGCAGCCACGATCATTATACCGGTCTATCTGGCCACCCGGAGCAACGAAATCAAAACCGTGGATGTGCTGGATGAAACCGGCCTTTTCAGGGGAAAATTTAAAAACTCTGATGATCTTATTTTTCGATACATGGAATCCAGTCTGCAGGATGCCAAACAAACCTTTACCCAATCGGGCGACCACGCTTTGCTGTATATTCCTATGACCTCCGGTGCGCTCCCGGTCAATGCCATCATGTATAGCCAAAAAAGTGTGAATATCAATGTTCTGGCCAGTATCCGCAATGTCATGAACCGGGAACTGGAACAACTGAAACTTCAGGTGAAACTGGAAGAGATGAATGCGGATCAAAAGGAGGCCATCGATGTACATGAATTGCTTCAATCGATCAAAACCTCGGTAGATGTCACCACTATCAAAATAGAGGATGACGGCAGTGAATCGAAAAGTTATACGGAAATGAATATGGCCATGGGGTTTATTTCGGGGTTGTTGATCTACTTTTTTATTTTCATGTTTGGGTCACAGGTCATGCGCGGGGTTATAGAAGAGAAGACTAGCCGCATCGTCGAAGTCATTGTCTCCTCTGTCCGTCCCTTTCAATTAATGATGGGAAAGATCATTGGGGTTGGCCTGGTCGGATTGACCCAGTTTCTGCTGTGGGTCGTCCTGACATTTGCGATTGTGACCGTTTTTACATCCGGAATTATTTCGGATACCGGCAAAATTTCCCCGGCCGTACAAATGACCCAGCCCAATACCCCGACCGCGTCCGGCCAGCCATCCATTGCCACGGACAATTCGTCTGTTGCCACGCAGGAAGTCCTTGATGCAATTGCCACCATTCAGTTTCCGGCCATCATCGGTGCATTTCTCTTCTATTTTGTCTTTGGCTACCTGTTGTATGCTGCACTGCTGGCAGCAATTGGAGGCGCGGTCGACAATGAAGCGGACACCCAGCAGTTTATGCTTCCGATTACCATGCCACTGATCCTGGCGATCGCCCTGGCCCAGTTTTTCATCCAGGAACCCAACGGAGCACTGGCTTTCTGGCTATCCATCATACCATTTACATCACCGGTGGTCATGATGATACGTATTCCCTTCGGGGTGCCGGTCTGGGAAATCTGGCTCTCCATGGCCCTGTTGATCCTGGGCATCCTGGGCACCATCTGGATGGCAGGTAAAATTTACCGCACAGGTATTTTGATGTACGGAAAGAAGGTGAATTACAAGGAATTATGGAAATGGCTCCGGTATCGGAATTAGCCGTTACTTATCCAGCATTTTAGCCCATTCGTACTTTTTCCGGCTTTTCCAGTCCCCTTTGTGATAGACATAGCTGGCAATCAGGGGTAGCACGCTGGTGGCTTCTGCATACACCATTTTTTCATAGACGGTATCTACCTTGCCCCAACTGGATGCTTCACGGAGGGTGGAACTGGAACACGCACCATCCCTGGAATCAGCCACGGTGATCTGCACCGCGTATTTATGCATCGGCACCTCCTTACCCAGAACCTCTGCACAAATTACGGTATCCTGTACAAAGTTTTTAGGAACACCGCCACCGATCATAAACAGACCTGAGGTCTCAGCCGCCATCTTGATTTTGGTCAGTTCCAGGAAGTCTTTGACCGAATCGATGGAGAGATGCCTGTCAGGATGTTCCCACTGATGCCTGACCAGGCCGAATCCTGCGCTGCTGTCGCTGAAAGCAGGACAAAATATAGGGACATTATGCTCATAACAGACCTGCACCAGGGAATCCTTTTTCGTGGAATTGGCAACCAGCCATTTTCCCATTTCCCGGATGAATTCACGGGAGGAATAGGGTCGCGGTTCCAGGCTTTCCGCGATTTTATAGATCGTCATGTCGCATTCCTGCAATTCCTCTTCATCGATGTAGGTGTCATAAATCCTGTCGATATAATTGTCCCTGAGCACCTTATCATCAGCATAGGGGGTACCCTTGTAATGTTTGAACCCAAGGGCCTCAAAGAAATCCATATCCACGATGGAGGCACCTGTGGCAATAATGGCATCCACCATATTGTTTGTTACCATATCCACATAAACCTGCATACATCCTGCCGCGCTGGTACTTCCGGCAAGGGTCAGGAATACCGTACAACCGTTGTCCCGGATCATCATATTCAGGATATCGGCTGCAGCTGCAGTATCGCGCGAAGTAAATGACATGTCGCGCATGGCATCAATAACAGGAGTTGCATCGATTGCTTTGATATCGATATGTTTGATCACCTCACTCAACAGCGCTTTTTTTTCGTTTTTCATAGGATCGTTTTTCTTTTCAAAATTAAAAAATGATTTGTTACCGCGATGTGATCAATATCCCAATATTTTCAGCATGGATTTGAAACTTTGTTCCTTCGACCACAGTTTGGTGGTTACCTCTTCGGTCTCCTTATCAATATCAATCAGGACATGTTTTGGTGCCGGGATCAGGCAATGCTGGATTCCGCCGTAACCCCCGATGGCTTCCTGATAGGCACCGGTATGGAACATCCCGATATACTGAGTTTCGGTGAGGTTGAATTTCGGAAGAAAAACCGCGTTGCTATGCTCCTCGGCATTGTAAAAATCTTCGCTGTCACAGGTGAGCCCACCCAAGAAGACCCGTTCATACTCCACATCCCAGTTGTTGACGGCCAGCAGGATGAATTTCTGGTTGATCGCCCAGGTGTCCGGCAGGGTATTCATAAAAGAGCTGTCGATCATGTTCCAGATTTCCCTGTCGTTCTGCCGTTTCTGGTCGATGATGGAGTACAGGACAGCACCGCTTTCACCCACTGTGAATGAGCCAAACTCGGTAAAGATATCTGGATGAGGTACTCCGTTCCGCTCGCACATACTTTGTATCTGGGCGATGATCTCCTCGATCATATATTCATAATCATAGACAAAGTCGAGAGAATTCTTCACCGGAAGCCCTCCTCCGATATTCAGGGAAGTGAGCTCAGGACATACTTTCTTCAGATCGCAATAGACCTGGACACTCTTGGTCAATTCATTCCAATAGTAGGCTTTGTCCTTGATCCCGGTATTAATAAAGAAGTGCAGCATCTTAAGTTCAAACCGCGGGTTATTGCGAATATGTTCGAGATAATAGGGAACTATATCATTGTACCGGATACCAAGGCGGGAAGTGTAGAAGTCAAATTTGGGTTCCTCTTCCGAAGCGATCCTGATACCGATTTTCAACTTTGCCGTGAGCGTCGGTTCGTATTTTTCGAGTTCGAAAAGGTTGTCGAGAACCGCGATGGTATTGGAAAAACCGCTGTTCACAAGGTTCACGATATTTTCGATATAGGCAGGTCGTTTGAATCCGTTGCAAATGATGAACCGTTCCTTGCTGAAGAGTCCCCTTTCGGCCAGATCCTCAATGATATTGATGTCGAATGAGGAAGAGGTCTCCAGATGGATGTCGTTTTTCAATGCCTGTTCCAGCACGAAGCTGAAGTGAGAACTCTTCGTACAGTAACAGTAGTAATAATCGCCCTGATAATCAACCTTGGCCATGGCCACATTGAATAATCGCTTACCTCGCTGGATCTGGGAATCGATCTTGGGCAGGTAGGTAATTTTCAAAGGTGTACCATACTGTTTGATGATATCCATCAGGGACACATTGTGAAAATACAGTTCATTGTCGATGACCTCAAACTCTTCCTGGGGGAATTCAAAGGTCTGCTGGATCAGGTCGATGTATTTATTTTTCATGGTTTTGAATTAATGTAAGTAACCCGGATCGCTCAAATTTATTCAATCCATCTTATTTAGATTGAAATTTCGATACAAAATTACATCAATCTTATTTAGATTTGCATCCTGAATAAAAAAATGCAGATTGATATATTTATTAAATTATTATTCAGTTACTCATGGAAAAGGTGAACGATAACCCGTCACTGGAACAGCTATTAATGCAGGAGATGTCACGCCGCAATATGGATCAGGTGGTCATGCTGGTCAGGCAGAATAGGGTCATATTTGACGAATTGTTCGGCATATTTCTGAAGCATGAGGAGCCGGTAAGCCGAAGAGCTGCATGGGTCATTGATCTTGCCAGTGAAGAGGAGCCGGACCTGCTGGCAGATTACCTGGAGAGTTTGGTCTATAATCTGCCCCGATGCCGTCATGACGGGATGAAACGTCATTCGCTGCGAATGCTGGCCAGGTCTCCCCTCCCTTCTGAAGATACCCTCGGCCGGCTGATCTCTGTCTGTTTCGACTGGCTCCTGGCCGCCGGTACACCCGTGGCTGTCAAAGTGCACAGTATCGACATCCTTTATCGCGCTGCCATGACAGAACCGGAACTGCAAAGGGAACTGGCCGATGTGATCTCCTGGAGAATGGAGGAAGAGAGCGCAGGATTCAGGAATAAAGCAGCCAAAACCTTGAAAAAACTTCACACGCCTTAACGTCGTTTCCGGCTCCTCTGACCTGATGTTTTTGCAATAGATTGCAACCCTGTCCCTCTTTCTGTTGCATTATTTCATTTGTTATTTGAAAGGAAAGTTATAATTTTGCACCCTCAAAAAAAATTGCTTGGCAACATAATTTATTTAAAATCACAAACTCATGCAACAAAAAGGCGTTGTTAAATTTTTTACGATTTTATTCGTAATTGTCTGCCTGTTCCAGTTGTCATTCACCCTGATCAGCTATATCTATTCAGGCAAAGCCGAAGATTATGCTAATTCCCCCGTGGTTCAGGAAATGGCCGGAAAAATGTCCAAAGGCGATCCCGTCAGGATGGACTATCTTGCAGACTCTATCAGAAAATCGAGGCTGGAATATTTCAACGACTCCATGGCGAGTGTTCCGGTATTTAATATTCTGGTTAAAAAATATACCCTTAAAGATGTCCGTGAAAGGGAGATCAACCTTGGTCTCGACCTTAAGGGAGGGATGAACGTGACCATGGCGGTTTCGGTCTCCGATGTCATCCGGGCATTAGCCGGCCACAACCTGGATCCGACGTTTAACAAGGCCTTACAGATCGCTTCCCAGAAAGAAAAGAACAGTACCCGCGATTTCGTCGACCTTTTTGCGGAATCTTTTAAAGAAATTGACCCCAATGCCAAACTGGCGGCTGTTTTCAGCACGGTTGAGCTCAAGGACAGGATCAACTTCAACTCCACCAATGAAGAGGTGATTAATGTCATCAGAGAGGAGAGCAATGCGGCCATCGACCGTACCTACAACATTCTCACGACGCGTATCGACCGTTTCGGCGTTGTCCAGCCCAATATTCAGCGGTTGCAGACAGCCGGCCGTATCCTCATTGAACTGCCGGGCATCAAGGAACCGGAACGTGTCAGGAAACTCCTGCAGGGCACAGCCCAGCTTGAATTCTGGGAAACCCATCAGTTCCCGCAACTTCAGCCCTATTTTGCCGAAGCAAATAAAAAACTGCCCGTTCTTCTGGCCATGGGAGCCGATACGGTACAGACTGACAGTACCCTTGCGACCGATACAGCCGCCACCGCAAAGGCCATCAAAGATACCCAAACCCTCGCAGCCAAAACGGAGACCGGTGCCACGGGCACTGACACTGCAAAAAGCGATTCATCAGGAGCTTCGGCACTGCTGAAAAAGATGGAGCAGGACACCTCTGCCGCAGGCGCCGCGAAAAAAGAACAGGAATCCTTTGAGGAATATGCCAAATCGAATCCCCTTTTCGCTTATCTTAACCCGGCCATCTATCAGAATTCCGACGGTCAGTATGTTGCCGGACAGACCGCCATGGTTGGCCGTTCCTTCATCAAAGATACCGCCCGGGTGAATTATATGCTCCGGCTGACCAAAAACCTCTTCCCGCGCGATCTCAAACTGGCATGGACGGTAAAGCCGGGCGCGGAAGCGCCGGATGTTCTGGAGCTGGTCGCCCTCAAAGTTTCATCCAGGGATGGTTCTGCCGCACTGGGCGGCGATGTGATCACCAATGCCCGTCAGGATTATGACCAGAACGGCCGTGTGGAGGTATCGATGGCCATGAACTCAGAAGGTGCCCGTATATGGAAACGTCTGACCGGGGAAAACATCGGCAAGCAGGTTGCCATCGTGCTGGACGGATACGTGTACAGTTATCCCAATGTCAACAGCGAAATTCCCAACGGTATGTCCTCCATCACCGGAGGAAATATGACCGTAGAGGAGGCTCAGGACCTTGCCAATATCCTTAAAGCAGGGAAGTTGCCTGCGCCCGCCACCATTGTGGCAGAAGAAATTGTAGGGCCATCCCTCGGGCAGGAGTCGATCAATACAGGATTCCTCTCCTTCATCATCGCCTTCGTCCTGGTGTTATTCTACATGTACATCTACTATAACAGGGCCGGAAATGTGGCCGATATCGCCTTGCTCTTCAATGTATTCTTCCTCTTTGGCGTGATGGCCTCCATCGGTGCCGTCCTTACCCTCCCCGGTATTGCCGGTATCGTGCTGACCCTCGCCATGGCGGTCGACTCCAACGTTATCATCTACGAACGTATGCGTGAGGAGATACGTGCAGGCAAGGGAATGCGACTTGTGGTTAAAGATGGTTTCAGGCACGCCATGTCTGCCATTATCGACGGCCACGTCACCACCATCCTCACCGGTATCGTCCTCTACATTTTCGGATCAGGCCCGGTGCAAGGCTTTGCCACCACGCTGGTCATCGGTTTGATTATTTCACTGTTCACGGCAGTGTTCATCGCCCGTTTGGTTTTCGAATGGATGCTGGACAGGAACTGGGAAATCCCGACAGGAAACAAACTTACTTTCAGTCTATTCAGCAACACCAAAATTCCATTCCTCGATCTCCGGAAAACCGCCTATACCATTTCAGCCATTGTTCTTGCCATCGGGATTATCGCGATTATTTTCCGCGGATTGGATCCCGGTCTCGATTTCACAGGGGGAAGGAGTTATATTGTCCGGTTTGACCAACCTGTTTCAACCAACGATGTCCGTGAATCTTTGAGAAAATCCTTCGGAGAATCCCCGGAAGTAAAAACATTCGGTCCCACCACACAGGTGAAGATAACCACCAAGTATCTGATCAATGAGCGGACGGAGGCTTCCGACTCTATCGTTGACTCCAAGCTCTACGAAGGGGTGAAAGGATTCTTCAAAACGCCTATTTCGCCGGAGGATTTCAAAGCAAGTTCAGATGTAAAATCCCTCGGTGAGATGAGTTCGCAGCGCGTCGATCCCACCATCTCCTTTGCATTGATCTGGAAAGCATTTATGGCTGTTGTATTCTCCCTGATCATCATATTTGCATATATTGCGTTAAGGTTTAAGAACTGGCAGTTTGGACTGGGCGGTGTCATCGCACTGGCCCATGATACGCTGTTTATCATCGGCATCTTCGCATTATTGCATGGTATCATGCCCTTCGGCATGGAGATAGACCAGTCGTTCATCGCCGCATTGCTGACGGTAATCGGATACTCCATCATGGATACGGTTATCATCTTTGACCGAATCCGTGAGAACAGGACCCTTTATCCCAAACGTGACCTTAAGATCAATATCAATTCCGCACTCAACAGCACATTGGGTCGTTCCATCAATACTTCCGGTACTACCCTCGTAACCCTGATCACCATCTTCATTTTTGGCGGCGAGGTACTTCGTGGATTCACCTTTGCACTGACCATCGGAGTTATTGTCGGAACCTACTCCTCCTCTTTCATTGCCACGCCTTTGTCGTACGAGATCCTGAAGTGGCAGGAAAAACGCAGGGCCCGGAAAGAGGAATCCGGCCTGAAAAAGACTAAGTAGACAGACGGTAATCTGTTACAAATAACATAAACAGGGGCGACGGGAAGCAACTTTCCATCGCCCCTGCTTCATTAGAGCGGGAAGCAGCAGGATTTTTTCAACCGTCATAAGACTTTTATCTATCTTTGTACGTTTTAATGACAACACAAGCAGGGTTTACATGCGATACCATTACTTAGTCCTTCTGGTCGTCCTATTTTTGTTACCGGGCACCTCCGGAGAGGCGCAAAACAGATTTTCCAGGGCAGCCGATGTCGCCTTTAGTGATCAATTGTACCACACGGCGTTGCAAAACTATCAGAAAGCGTTCAGCAAGACCAGGCGCAACGTAACCGAACGAGACCGAATCTCGATGCGGATCGCCGAATGTCACAGGATCATGAACAATACCAAGGCCGCCGAGAGTGCCTACAGGAGGTTGGTACTGAACAAGAAATATGCAAAGGAAAATCCCAAGGTGATCCTCCTCTATGCCGACCTGCTGAAAGTCAACGGCAAATATGCGGAGGCCATCAAGCAATATAAAGCATACAAAGAGGCCGTTCCGAAAGACCTCAGGGCCAACCTGGGTGTGGAGAGTTGTATGACGGCCATGGAATGGATGGATAATCCAACCAAATACGAGGTCAAAGCTGAGAAAAACCTGAACAGTCGTGAAGACGATTTCGCTGCCGCCTACGCGGATAAAAAATATGGTTCGATCCTTTTCACTTCGGACAGGACCGGCGGAAAGGGGCGGAATCTGGATAACTGGACCGGACTGGGCTTTTCTGATTTCTTTTACTCCCGGAAGGATGTCAAAGGGCAATGGAGCAAACCTACCCCGGCCGATGAAGAGGGAATGATCAATTCCAAGGCTAACGATGGTGTGGGGCAGTTCAACGCGCGGTTTTCCTCCTTTTATTTCACCCGTTGCTGGAATGAGGCAGGAAAAAGGAACGGGTGCGCCATTTATAAAACTACCCGGCAGGGCACCAAATCATGGGATGACCCTTCGATGGTGGAACTGGGCGGCGATTCCTCCTGGGTGATCGGCCATCCCTCAATCTCGTCGGATGAAATCATCTATTTCTCTGCCGATCTTCCTTCAGGATATGGCGGCAAGGATATCTGGATGGCCCGCAGGGATAAAAAAGGGGGAAAATATATTAAAACCAACCTCGGCCCGTTGGTCAATACCCCCGGCGATGAACTATTCCCTTTTATCCGGAATGACAGCATCCTCTATTTCTCCTCCAACGGTCATCCCGGTATGGGAGGCCTCGATATCTATTATACCATCCGCAATAAAGACGGAAAACAGGTAGAATACATCTGGCCCGAAAACAGCAGCGCGGCTTCTGCCGTTGCCGTGAGCGGAGCTACTGCCGACACATACACACCCCCTGTTCAAACAACAGCACCATCCGACACTACTGCCAATAAACCTGATATTGAACTATATCAGTGGCAATCGGATGGGGACCAGGAAACCTCCGCGGCGATAAGTGGCGCTACTGCCGATTCTTACACCGCACCGGCCTTGCAGAAAGTAACATCGGCGTGGAGTAAGCCCGTAAATATGAGATTCCCGATCAACTCCCCTGCTGACGACTTTGCCATCGTCTTTAACGGCGAAGCTTCCGAGGAAGGGCTCTTTACATCCAACCGCCCGGGAGGCAAGGGCAGGGACGACATCTATTCGTTCGTCATCTCGCCAGTTTATTTTACACTGGAAGGGATCGTCACCGATGACCGGACACTTCAGCCCATCGCCGGTGCCCTCGTGCAGATTGCCGGTACCAATGGACAAACGCTGGAGGACAAAACCGATGAAAAAGGGAAATACAGTTTTAATAAAAACCAGATCGCGATCGGTACGACCTACGATATCTTTGTCACGATGAAGGATTATTTTAACACCAAGGGCAGAGAAACTACGGTTGGCCTTGAAAGAAGCAAAGACCTGGTGAGGGATTTTGCCCTGGAACCCATACCCAAAAAACCGGTCGTTCTGCCCGATATTCTCTATGATCTGGCCAAATGGGATCTTAAGCCACAGTACCAGGACTCCCTGCAGGGTTTAATCGAAACCCTTGATGCCAATGAGACAATCGTGATTGAACTGGCCTCCCACACCGATTCGCGGGACAGTGAAGAGCGTAACGATATCCTTTCGCAAAAACGCGCCCAGAGTGTAGTCGACTACCTGATCACCCGTGGTATTGACCCGGAACGGCTCGTAGCCAAAGGGTACGGGGAACGGGTACCCCGGACACTGGTCAGGGATATACAGAAAGAGGGTTACGTTTTTAAAGCCGGCACGATGCTCAACGATTCCGTTATCAGCCAATTGCCCACCAATGCCCTCAAAGAGGCTGCACATCAGATGAACCGCCGAAGCGAATTTTCCATCCTTCGCAACGACTTCGTGCCCAAATCACAACCGGTACGCAAGGTCCCGGCACCTGCCATCCAGGTAGTCACCGCCCCTGAAGAGAACAAGGTTGCATTTACCCGGCTGAAAGGTGAATACCGGGAGGCTACCTGCTATGTCAATGGCATCACCTCCACCTTCGTTTATGAACGAAAGGAAAAGGAACTGCTGCTCTCCCCTGCGGTGGCCGTCAAATTTTTAAAGGAAGGCATCATTGATAAAACCAATTTTGAAGGTGATCCCACCCAACTCATCGGAGAAGGTTTTGTAGCAGAGAAGGCAGTGCTGATTCTGAATGAAATCAGGATCGGGAAGAATACCGTGAAAGGTCTGAGGGCCACGGTCAGTAAAAAAGCAGAATCGATCCTTTTCGGGGATGCCGTCATGAAACAATTTGGGCCCTACAGCATCGATGATGCCTCCGGTGAATTCATCTTTGAATGAGTACGCCTTCGAGATATGAACAACGTGGCGTATCGGCCACCAAGGAGGAGGTACACGCCGCTATCCGGAATACCGGCAAGGGGATTTTCCCGAAAGCATTCTGTAAGATACTGCCTGATCATCTGACCGGTGATGAGGATTGGTGTTCGATCATGCATGCCGATGGGGCCGGTACGAAATCTTCCCTGGCCTACCTCTACTGGAAAGAGACCGGTGACCTGTCAGTCTGGAAGGGTATTGCACAGGATGCCATCGTGATGAACCTGGATGACCTTCTCTGTGTCGGGGCAACTGACCAGATTTTGATTTCATCCACCATTGGCCGCAACAGAAGAATGATTCCGGGAGAGGTGATCACAGCTGTCATTGAAGGCACCGAGACTTTTCTCGCACATTTGAGAGAACACGGGATCGGTATCTGGTCAACCGGTGGTGAAACAGCCGATGTCGGCGACCTGGTCCGGACTATCATCGTGGACAGCACCGTTTACTGCAGGATGCGTCGCGCAGAGGTAGTTGACAACACCCGTATAATCGCTGGGGATGTGATTGTCGGGCTTGCATCCGACGGACAATCCACCTATGAAAATGCTTACAACGGAGGGATGGGCAGTAACGGACTGACTTCAGCCCGTCACGATTTGCTGGCCAAAGAATATGCTGACCGATATCCGGAAAGTTTTGATCCCGGGACCGGAGAAAGCCTGGTGTACAGCGGACCATACCGGCTGCAGGATGACACCGGGATACCGGGGGTTGACGTCGGCCACCTGTTACTCTCCCCCACCCGCACCTATGCCCCGGTGATCAGGGCTATGCTGGAGATGCACCGGCCCGATATCCATGGGATCATCCATTGCAGCGGAGGAGGACAAACCAAGATCCTCCATTTTATTGACGGCCTGCATGTGGTCAAAGACAATCTCTTCCATATCAACACGCTCTTTTCGATGATCCGGGAAGCTTCCGGCACTCCATGGAGGGAGATGTACCGCGTTTTCAACATGGGGCACCGGATGGAGTTGTATGTTCCCGCACAAATCGCAGCTTCCCTGATCGGGATTTCCGCCTCCTTCGGGATCAATGCGCAAGTCATAGGCTATTGTGAACCCTTGCAGGGAAAACAACTGACGATCCGGACACCCGACGGGGAATTCATCTACTGACCGTCTTCTTTTTTTCCGGCTGAAATGAGTACCTTTGCACTCCATTTCAACTTTACCCATGATAGATAAGCTGGAAGCCATCAAAGAGAGATATTTGTCCATTCAGGCGGAGATGAACGATCCGTCGGCAATGGCCGATATGAAAAAGTATATAAGGCTGAGTAAAGATTATAAGGAACTTCAGCCCATAATGGAGGGTTTTGAAAGGTACAAGACCCTTCTGACCAATATCGATAATACCAAAGACATCATCCACAACGAAAAAGATGAAGAGTTCCGAAACATGGCCAAGGAGGAACTGGGTATTTTACTGGCTGATAAAGAAGAACTGGAGGAGGAGATCAGGATGATGCTGATCCCGGCAGATCCGGAGGATGGAAAAAATGCCGTGGTAGAGATCAGGGCGGGAACAGGCGGCGATGAAGCCAGCATTTTCGCTGGTGACCTTTACCGGATGTACAGCAAATTCTGCGAATCCAAAAGGTGGAAACTGGAACCGGTTGATTTTACCGAAGGCACCATGGGTGGATATAAGGAGATCATCTTCAATATTTCAGGTGATAATGTCTACGGGCAGATGAAATACGAATCGGGGGTCCACCGGGTGCAACGTGTGCCGCAAACGGAAACACAGGGCAGGGTCCATACTTCTGCCGCTACCGTGGCTGTCTTACCGGAAGCCGGGGAGTTTGACGTCGAGATAAAACAAGCCGATATCAGAAAAGATACTTTCTGCAGTTCAGGGCCCGGCGGACAGTCGGTCAATACCACCTATTCCGCTATTCGTCTGACCCACATTCCATCCGGGATCGTGGTTTCGTGCCAGGACGAAAAATCACAGATCAAAAATTTTGAGAAAGCCCTGAAGGTATTGCGAACCCGGCTGTATGAACTGGAGTATCAGAAGTATCTGGATGAAATCTCCAAAAAAAGGAAAACGATGGTATCTACAGGCGACCGGTCAGCCAAAATCCGGACATACAACTACCCGCAAAGCCGGGTCACTGACCACCGGATCAACATGACGCTGTACAACCTTCCGGTGATTATGGACGGTGATGTCCAGCCCCTCATCGATGCACTCCAGTTGGCGGAAAATGCGGAAAGGCTGAAGGAGGCGGGGGAGAATTAAAAGTGTTAAGTGTTAAGTGTTAAGGGTTAAGGGTTAAGGGTTAAGTGTTAAGGGGGAGAGGGAAATGGACAGAGGGAAATTGATTGAACTGATATTTAGGAAAAGGTCGTTTTTGTGTGTGGGTCTGGATACGGATGTTTCCAAAATTCCGGTTCATCTTCTGGAAACGGAAGATCCTGTTTTCGAATTCAACAAAGCGATTGTTGATGCCACGCATGAATTTGCCGTGGCCTTTAAACCCAACTTTGCCTTCTATGAAGCACTGGGTATTAAAGGTTGGATAAGCCTGACCAGGACCATCCAATACATCAATGAACATTACAGCCATGAGTTGTTCACGATCGCCGATGCCAAACGGGGCGATATAGGGAACACCTCCGAACAGTATGCCAGGGCCATGTTTGATCCCGCTGCATCAGGGATGGAATTTGATGCGGTGACTGTCGCTCCATACATGGGAGAAGATTCTGTGAAACCATTCCTCTCCCGCTCCGGCAAATGGATCATTCTGCTGGCGCTAACATCCAATAAAGGGGCGCTCGATTTTCAGTTTTTTCAACAGGGTGCAACCAGGTTGTTCGAGCAGGTCCTGACACAGTCGAAACAATGGGGCGACGAAGGCAATATGATGTACGTGGTGGGCGCCACCCAGGCGCAGATGCTGGCTGATATACGGAAAATCGTTCCTGACCATTTCCTGTTGGTACCGGGTGTCGGCGCACAAGGCGGCAGCCTCGAAGAGGTGGCATCGTTTGGAATGACCCGGGAGTGCGGTTTACTTGTAAATTCCTCCAGGAATATCATTTATGCATCCCGTGGCAAAGATTTTGCCGACAAAGCACGTGAGGAAGCCCAACAAATCCAGGCCGTGCTGGGTACATTATTACCACATAACCTTTGATCCAAGGTCCCGGATAATTCCTTTTGCGTATTTTAGCCGTAGCTTTTGATCATCCGGGCAGTCCTCATTAGTTGGGAGTGACCTGGCGAAGCCACGAACGCCATTTTGGCTTGCCATCCATGAAAATCCTTTTCTTCACGCATAATCTTCACTACGAAGGTGCACCAAATGTGTTGTA
>CAYLVY010000058.1:7932-22797 GCA_964387205.1 uncultured Draconibacterium sp. | reverse complement strand
GCTGATCTCCGTGCCCTGGCCCTGGTAACCGGTAAAAACGATACCAGGCTCTCCCCGTACCGGATCCAGGGTTTCCCGGATTATCCTCTCCATATTCCGGCTTTTCCTGCTCCCTGATATGGGATTCACAATGAAAAGAATGGAGTCCTTACAAGGCGCTACTGTCATCGCCCCTCCTTTTCCACCATCAGACGATTTTCGATCAGCCGGTTGTTGTATTGCTGCAAATAAGCTTTCAGGAACCTTTCCAGATGCTCTTTTACCTCGGGGCGTGATTCGGTCAGGTTCACCTTCTGGAGCAGATCTTCGCGGAGATCAAACAAAGATGTGGTATTTCTGCCGTCGAATTCGAGGTAATACCCATCCTTCATTATTCCATAGAGGCCGGTGATATAATGAACGGAAAACCTTGGAAGCGATTCAGAATTATCCAGCAGGTCATGGCCAAAGGCCAGGTAAGGCCGGTCGTATCCCAGGTAGTTCAAAACTGTGGGCATTATATCGGTTTGCTGGGCGATAACATCCGGTTTGCCTGCCATATCACTGCCGGGTTTGTAGAACAGAAGCGGGATGGCATACTGGCCCACATTGGACCGATAAAAAGGATAGTGCCCTTCAGAAGTATGGTCAGCCGTGATCACGAAAAGGGTATTTTGGTACCAGTTCTTTGTGGCGGCCACTTTGAAAAATCTCCTCAGTGCATGGTCACCGTACATTACACTTTGCTGTATGGGAAGGGGGCCCTTCCGGAAAATATTGGCATATTGGGGCGGGACAAAATAGGGATGATGAGAAGAAAGCGAAAACAAAGCGGCGGCAAAAGGTTCCTGGGTTTTATCCAGCATGGAGATGGTATACTGGAAGAACTCCTCATCGCGGATGCCCCATTTCCCATCATAATCTTTTTCGTTATTATGTTCTGATCTGCCGTAGTACCGGTCAAATCCGACAAGGCGGGTATAAGAGTCGAAACCCATGGTTCCATTGGTGCCCCCGTGAAAGAAGGCGGTGGAATAGCCCTTTTGTTTGAGCAGCCCCGCCAAGCTGGTGTACTCTCCGGACGCATAAGGCGATTGTATAAAAGATTCGTTCATCAGGGCGGGAATACCGGAAAGGATAGCAGGTATTCCCTGAATGGAGGTTTTGCCGTTGGCATAGGCATCGAAATAGAGCCCGTACCTGATCAGAGAATCGAGAAACGGGGTAAATCCCTGATACCGTCCATTCTGCAGATACCGGTTGAGCGAGCCGATGTGTTCCTTTGAAAAACTCTCCATGATGATGATCATGACATTCATCGGGCTGAAGGGTTTGCTGCTTCCGGGATGGATGGGTGAATAGACTGCCGACAATTCCTTTTCCGTCCGGAAATAAGTCAGCGTGTTCAGCCGCTCTCCGCCGATAGTTTTGGCAATGGAAAACGGTGTATTGAGTACCAGGGGTATATACTTGCCGGAAGTGTAATTCCCTGCGGTGACCAACCCGATCGGCCTTAATTGCAGGCCTCCCCGGATACCGACCACGGAAACAGCTATGATCACAAAGAGCAGTAAGGTCTTCACCACCATCATAAACCAGTTGCTGCCGGTCTTTCCGCTTCCGGCTACCCTGAATTTCCCGGACGACCAAACCAGGAAGACCGTAAAACCAATCCAGATTATGGCAATAAACCAGAAATCCTTGAGAAACTGCGGGATCAGTTTTTCAAAATCACCACCCACACCCATGTAGGAGAATATATCGGCTGTCATCCGTTTCAGTGTAAAACGGAAATAGATCGTATCGATAAAATTGGTCATCAGCGCCAGGCTGTTGATTAGGCAGTAATATAAGTGAGCGGTCAGAAGCCACCCCCGTCGCGTCGCAATTGTGATCGGAAGGGCCATCATCAATATAAACGGCGCATTGATGATCAGCAACGCAGATATGTCAAACCTTAAACCAACCACCAGGAGTTTAATCACCTCCGGGGCCCCGGCATCAGCAAAATAACTGAAGTTGAACAGGAAAAAAGCGATCCTTGACAGGAAAAAAAGTAACAGTACCAACAGCAGGCGCAGGATCATGACCAGTATGATGTTTCCCTGAAACCAACCGCCGGCTGACCCCTTTTTCCGTGAGCCTCCGCTCCCTCCGGAACTTCGCGGCCTGTTTCCTGCTTTCCTCCTCATTATGTTCTGATTTGACTGCAAAAATAGGGTAATCCAACGACATTTTTTTATAATTTTGGCTCTTCTATCATTCACTAAAATCCACTGCACTATGGGAGAAATAGTCACTACCGGGAATAAAGGAAAGGGCATCAGGTCCGATTGCTTTGTCACCCTTGAACTCACGGAACGGGGAGGTATCGAACTTCAGATCGAGTCGAAGGTAATGGTGATGTACGGAGCCGACATCCACCGCCAGGCACTGGAAATCCTCGGTCATTTCGGCATCACCAGTGCCAGGTTAAAGATTGAGGATTCGGGAGCGTTGCCTTTGGTCATCGCAGCCCGCCTCGAGGCCGCCATCCAAAAAACCATGTCAACCGACCTTTCCTGGCTACCGCCTTTTGCGGAAAGCAACAACACAGGTACCGCCAGGGACCGGAACCGTTTTTCGAGGTTGTACCTGCCGGGAAACTCTCCCAGTCTGATGATCAACGCCGGTATCCATAAACCGGACGGCATCATCCTCGACCTGGAAGACGCCGTGGCACCGGATAAAAAGGATGAAGCCAGGTACCTGGTCAGAAATGCCCTGCGCATCATCGATTTCTACGGTGCGGAAAGGATGGTCAGGATAAACCAGGGCGAACGGGGGCTGAAAGACCTTGAATATGTGGTTCCCCATCATGTGAACCTTATCCTTCTCCCTAAATGCGAACATGCCAGCCAGGTAACAGAAGTCGCCGGAAAAATTGATGAACTCCGGAAACAGTCCGGAATCGGACATCCGGTCTGGATCATGCCAATCATCGAAAGCGCCCTCGGGGTGATCAATGCATTTCAGATTGCCAGTGCATCCCCGTTGGTGGTGGCCCTGGCCATAGGCCTGGAAGATTACACCGCCGACCTCGGCACCCGGCGTACTCAGGAGGGCACTGAATCGTTTTTTGCCCGGAGCATGGTGGTCAACGCTGCACGGGCCGCAGGAATTCAGCCCATTGACTCCGTTTTTTCCGATGTGGCCGATATGGAAGGGCTGCGCGACAATGTCCTGCGCTCCAAAGCACTTGGCTTCGACGGTATGGGTTGTATCCACCCCCGGCAGATCGCTGTCATCCATGAATATTTCGCACCATCCACGGTGGAGATCGAAAAAGCACAAAAGGTGGTTTTCGCATTCCACAAAGCCAGCGAACAGGGGTTGGGCGTGGTAGCGCTGGGAACCAAAATGATCGACCCGCCCGTGGTAAAGCGTGCGCTCAACACTATTGACCTGGCTGTAAAAATGAACAAACTCGAAGTAAACTGGAGGGACAACTATGAAAAAATATGATCAACTTGTAAAGAATGCCGCCGGGAGAATTGTCCCGACCGTGGTCAATGGTCAGAAAGCCGTACCCTATATGGGTGTCGGAAAATACAAACCGGAAGGGAGAAGGGCAGCTCCGAAAATCGCCTCCTGTGCCGATTTCCCTGATGATGGCAACAAAGTGATCCCCTCCCTGAAAGAGGCCCTGATCAAAGCGGGACTGAAAGACGGAATAACCATCTCTACCCACCATCATTTCCGCAACGGAGATCTTGTGGCGACCCAGGTATTTGATATCGCCCACGACATGGGGATCCGCGACCTGATGTGGTATCCTTCCGCCTCATTCCCCTGTCATGAACCCATGACCAGATATCTCGAAGACGGAACGATACACCACATCGAAGGCAGTATGAACGGCGCCCTCGGCAGATATACCTCCGATGGCGGAATGAAGGGTCTTGGAGTGCTCCGTTCACACGGCGGCAGATATCAGGCAGTGCAGGACGGGGAAGTACACATCGACATTGCCGTTATCGCCGGGCCCACCGCCGATCCGTTCGGTAACTGCAACGGGGTCAATGGCCCGGCTGCCTGCGGACCACTTGGATTTGCCCTTGCTGATGCGCAATATGCCGATAAAGTGATAGTTGTTACTGACAACCTGGTACCATTCCCCTGCATCCCCTGGCAAATCAACGGGAATTATGTGGATTACGTAGTGGTTCTGGACAAGATCGGGATACCGGAAAAGATTGTCAGCGGAACAACGGAAATTACCAAAAGCCCCGACCGGTTGTTGCTGGCAGAATGGTCGGCAAAGTTTTGCGACGAAGCGGGCCTGATCTACGATGGATTCAGTTTCCAGGCCGGTGCCGGGGGTACCGCCCTGTCGATCGGCATATATTTTTCCGATATCCTTCGTGAACGTGGATGGAAAGCCCGTTTCGCCAGGGGCGGAAGCAACAAATACCTGGTCAAAATGCTGGAGGAGGGTTTGGTCGAGTATATCCTCGACGGTCAAACTTTTGATCTTGACGGGGTGCGCTCCATGCGCGATAATCCCCACCATACATGGACAAGTCCTTTTACCAGTTACAATTACCATGGCAAAGGCAATTTCTCCTCCATGGTCGATATCGTGATCCTCGGCGCCACCGAAGTGGATGTGCATTTCAACGCCAACGTGGTCACCCATTCCGACGGATACCTTTTACACGGTATCGGAGGATGGCAGAATACCCTTTTCGGGAAATGTGTCATATTGCCGGTCCCTTTGTTCCGCGACCGTATGCCGGTGATAAGGGATGAAGTCACTACCATTTGTGGTCCGGGCGAACTGATCGATGTGATCGTCACCGAGAGGGGAATCGCCATCAATCCCAGGCGTACCGATCTGATTGAAAAAATGAAGGGATCAAAACTGCCCATCAAAACCATTGAAGAGTTGAAAACCGAAGCAGAAAAGATTTGCGGCGTGCCCGATAAACCGAAATTCAGTGACGAGGTGGTAGCGGTAGTCAAGTGGGTGGACGGTACCATATTGGATTCTATCCGGAGGGTGATCCCTTAATGCTGTCAAATTGACCATTCACCAAATACTGCTGAAGTACTGGGGGTACTCCTCCTTTCGTCCACTTCAGGAAGAGATTATCCGCTCGGTACTGGAAGGCAGGGATACCCTGGCGCTGCTGCCGACCGGCGGCGGAAAATCGATCTGTTTCCAGGTTCCGGCCATGGCCCGCGAAGGTCTGTGCCTGGTGATATCTCCCCTCATAGCCCTGATGAAAGATCAGGTGTCCAACCTGAAAAAAAAGGGGGATACCGGCGGCCGCCCTTTACACCGGCATGCATCCGGACGAGATTGATATCATATTGAACAACTGCCGTTTTGGTAATATCAAACTTCTATACATCTCCCCGGAAAGGCTCAGCACCCAAAAGATCCGGGAGATGATCCGACATCTGAACATTAACCTGCTGGCGGTTGACGAGGCCCATTGTATATCCCAGTGGGGTTACGATTTCCGACCGCCTTACCTGGAAATTGCCGAAGCGAGGCCCCTTTTACCGGAAACACCTGTACTTGCGCTCACTGCCACCGCAACCCCGGGGGTGGTTACCGACGTTCAGCAAAAATTAAATTTCAGGAAAGAAAACCTCTTTCAAAAAAGTTTTGAGCGACGAAATCTCACTTATCTCGTTATAAAGGAGGAAGACAAACTCAACCGTTTATTGCGGATCCTCCAGAAGGTGAAGGGCCCCGGTATCATTTATGTCCGGAACAGGAGGCAAACCAGGGAAGTATCAGATTTTCTGACACGTTCGGGGATCAGCGCCGGTTTTTATCATGCCGGGCTGGACCCTAAAACCAGAGACCAGCGACAAAATGCCTGGACAAGCGAGGAAAAAAGGATCATTGTTTCCACCAATGCATTCGGCATGGGGATCGACAAACCCAACGTGAGGCTGGTGGTCCACCTTGATCTTCCCGATTGCCTGGAGGCCTATTTCCAGGAGGCAGGACGGGCCGGCAGAGATGAAAAACAAGCATACGCGGTATTGCTTTATGAAAACTCCGACATCCTCGATGCCCGGAACAACCTTTCACAATCCTTTCCCGAACCTGAATTTATCAGGGATGTCTACCAGGCCCTGGGCAATTATTATCAGATTCCGGTCGGCATGGGAAAAGATGACCACCACGATTTCGACCTGCCCCTGTTTGCCGATCAATATGGATTTCAGCCGGTTCGGGTTTATCATTGCCTGAAATTTCTGGAGAAGGAGGGTTATATCATCCTGAACGAAGGGTTTCATCAGCCTTCCCGGGTCTTCATCAAAGCCGGAAGAGAAGAACTTTATCGTTTTCAGGTGGAACACGCCTCGCTTGATCACTTTATCAAGACCCTGCTGAGGTCGTACGGCGGGATTCTGACAGATTTTATTTCTGTCAGTGAAAATGAGATTGCCCGGCGCAGCGGGCTCACCACGGCGCAGGTTACCACAAACCTGAATTACCTGGAAAAGGTCCGAATACTGGACTATCTGCCGCAAACCGACAAACCGCAGATCCTGTATGCCCAGGAGAGGATTGATACACGCTACCTGATGATCAGCCGGGAGCATTACCACGACCGGAAAGCCGCCGCCGGGAAACGGCTGGAGGAGATGATCTCCTACGCCGGATCGGGCAACAAATGCCGAAGCCAGATCCTTCTGGCCTATTTCGGCGAGTCAAACCAGCGACGCTGCGGAAAATGTGATGTTTGCATCGAGCGGAACAAAATCAGCCTGAACGAAATGGAATTTAGTCAGATCGTTGATTTCCTCAAGCCCATTCTGAAGACAAGGGAATGTACACTCGAGGAGATGGTAGCAGCCACAGAGACGACCGATGAAGATAAGGTATTACGTGCCCTTCAGTGGTTGATCGAAAATGAAAAAATCGTGATGACACCGGGCCGCAAATACAAATGGAACCAGTGACATGATACTCCCCCGGCGCTTTTACCTCGATGGTGATGTGACAGAACTAGCCCGTCGAACCCTTGGCAAGGTGCTGGTCACGCGTTTCGAGGGAGCCATTACTTCCGGTATTATTACAGAGACGGAGGCCTACGCCGGGGTCACCGACCGGGCATCCCATGCCTTCGGCGGACGGCGGACCAACAGGACGGAGATCATGTACCGGATCGGCGGTACGGCGTACATCTACCTATGTTATGGCATCCATTCGCTGTTCAATATTGTAACTAACCATGAGGATATTCCGCATGCCATCCTCATCAGGGGGATCATTCCGCTGGATGGAAAAAAAATAATGGCTTCGCGGACACGCGGAGGGAAAATCAGCGAAAACAGCGGGAATGGTCCGGGAAAACTGGCTGTGTTGCTCGGGATCCATTATCAGCACTCCGGGATAGATCTGACCGGAGGAGCCGGGGCTGAGGAAGATGCGATATGGATAGAGGACAGGGGTTTTATAATTGAAGATCAAGAAATCCTGACCAGTACCAGGATCGGTGTCGGTTACGCCGGCGATGATGCTCTACTGCCATGGCGGTTTCATATAAATCCGGCTGCCCTGAAAAAAAAATAGCTGCCGAATGGCAGCTATTTTTTTTCAAAGCGTTGATTTACTTCACTTTCTTTCCAAGTTCAGCACCCGGCTTGAATTTTACCACTTTCTTGGCAGCGATCTTGATCTCTTTGCCATTCTGCGGGTTGCGTCCTTTGCGGGCGGCGCGTTTGGTTACTGAGAATGAACCAAATCCGACCAGTGCAATGCGTTCGCCTTTGCTGAGTGCTTTGGTGGTAGCTCCGATAAAAGCCTCGAGCGCTCTTTTAGCTTCAGCTTTGGTCAGTTTTGCATCGGTGGCCACTGCTTCGATTAATTGGGCTTTGTTCATTTTTTTGGGGTTTTAAATGAATACATTATTATTAAACCGTGCAAATATAAGGGTTTTCAGAAAAAAGTCAAGATTTAAAAACTGAAAACCGTTGAAAATGTTGATAAAATGGAATTATTGTTAATATCTTGATCAACAAAAAGCCTGATTCTGTTATATTTCAGGCACAAGATGATGATAACCCCGCAGAAATTCCAGGTCCGACATCACCTTTTTACCTTCAGGCTGCAGGAGCAAAACCGCCAATACCCCATCGGCACATGCCGCGAGGAGTTGACGGTTCCCTCTCCTGAAGATCGTTCCTGGCTGCATTCCGGTTATACCAGGTTCCTGAAGTGCTTTCAGTATTTTGATCTGCATGGGGTGCCGGCCATCGTTGCCCAAAAAGGTATAGGCACCCGGATGAGGGCTCAGACCCCGGATGAAGTTAAACACCTGCTGAACCGGCTTTGCCCAGTCGATCCGGCATTCCTCCCTGAATAATTTGGGTGCTGTTTTCAGCGAGAGGCCAGGTGGCATCAGTTGCTCCTGTTCAGTTTCCCGATACTGGCCGGAGGCGATAAGCCGCACCGTTTCTTCAACCAGGGCTGCACCGCGGATCATCAGACGGTCGTGTAACTCCCCGGTGTTTTCACCGGGTCCAATTTCAACCTGTTCGGCAAGGATTATCCTTCCGCTATCAATCTGGTCATTGAGAAAAAAAGTAGTAAGCCCTGTGACAGTCTCACCGTTCATGACTGCCCGGTGAATGGGTGCGGCGCCACGGTATTGAGGAAGAAGGGAAGCATGAAGGTTAAAAGTTCCAAGCGGAGGAAGCGACCAAACCTGTCGTGGCAGCATACGGAAGGCAATAATGACCTGCAGGTCGGGTTGAAATGAGGCCAGTGTGGCCTGAAACGCGGGATCCTTCAGATTGGTGGGTTGAAGCACAGGAAGTTGATATTCCAGGGCACAGCGTTTGACGGGAGAAGGAGTTACTTTCAACCCCCTGCCGGATGGCCGGTCGGGTGCGGTAACCACAGCCACCACGCCACAGTGTCCATCCATCAGTCTGGCGAGGGATGGTACTGCAAAATCCGGGGTTCCAAAAAAGACGATGCGCATGGCGATTGGATAAAAAAAGCCCGGAAACCCGGGCTTTTATTTTTTCACTTTTCCGGAATGGGTCATTTGCCCGCTTTTCCTTCCAGGTAGGAGATGTTTCGGTCGATTTCCCTCCCTTCAAAGGAGCGCGGATAATCTTTCTTGATCTTTTTATACATTTCCAGTGCTTTGGAAAAGTCGCCCAGCTCTTCATAAGCCATACCGGCTTTCAGAAGAAACATCGGGCTGGTGAACTCATTGGAACGCATCTCTGCCGCTTTCCTGTAGAGACCGGCTGCTTTCTCCGGTTGCTTCAGTTCCATGTGGGCATCACCCATGGCCCCTTTGGCCATCGGCCCCACCAACTCATCATCGCTGCTGAAGTTATCGAGATGGTCAATCGCCTTTTCAAATTCTCCCAGTTTAAGGTAGCAGATACCGGCATAATACTGAGAAAGGTTGGCGGATTTGGTCATGCCGTAATCATCGATGATCGACAGAAATCCAAGATACTGACCGTCACCGTTAAGTGCCTTTTTCAGGGAATCCTGTTCAAAATACTTTTCAGCCATGAACATCTGGCTTTGTGCTTCCTTCTCTTTCGGTTCCATGTAAAATCTGCGGAAACCAAAGAAAGCCAGCACAATGACCACAATCACTCCGATCGCGATCAGAATATAGGTCTGATATTTTTCAATGAACTGTTCGGTTTTGCTGAATGCCTCCTCAACTGCAACAATACGTTCTTCTGTTTTGTCTTTCTTGTTTTCCTGCTTAATGGCCATAATTCTGAAATTTGGAGGTGCAAAATTACATTTTTTCCTGAAATATAGGTATAAGGGCCCATTTTTTTTACTTTTGCACCCTTCCCCGATTTATCCCGTAATCATGACGGAGAAGCGAACAGAACAGCCCGCAGGGGTGCGGGAGCAGGCCACCTGGCTAAGTCAGTTTGTGACAGAAGCAAGGATGCGGCGTTTCACGGAGGTGGTTGGCCGGAGGACCCGGTATCTCACCATCGTACTGGAAGATATTTTCCAGCCGCATAACACCAGCGCTGTCCTGCGCAGTTGTGACTGTTTCGGTGTCCAGGATGTACATATCATTGAAAACCGGAATCATTACCGGGTTAATCCTGATGTTGCCCTTGGCGCTTCCAACTGGCTCACCCTTCATCGATACAACCATCCGGAGGATAACACCATCGCCTGTCTGGAAAAACTGAAAAGGCAGGGTTACCGTTTGGTGGCAACTACCCCGCACGAAAATGAACACACCCCTGAAGATTTGCCGCTGGATCAGAAAACCGCACTGCTTTTTGGTACCGAGCTGCACGGGCTCAGCGGGGTTGCCCTGGAGATGGCGGATGAGTATGTAAGGATCCCAATGACCGGATTCACCGAAAGCCTGAATATCAGCGTATCGGCTGCAACCCTGCTTTACGTTCTTACCCGAAGATTGCACCTTAGCACCATCCCATGGGAACTGAGCGAGCCTGATCAAGATGAGGTGCTGCTGTCATTTCTGACCAATTCCATTCCGGAAGGAGAAAAAATTCTACGAGAATATCTTCGTAAAATGGACCGGTGCCGTCATAGTTTAGACTAAACTAATTGTTTATTTGTTATCTTTGCCTTTCGTAAAAACAAATTCTAAATATTATGGGAAAAGGAGATAAAAAATCGAGACGGGGCAAGATCGTCATCGGATCTTTTGGCGTCAGGCGCCCACGGAACAAGAAGCATCCGGTAAGTACCATCCCTGCGGAAACACCTGCGGTTCCCGAAAAAGAGGTCGCCAAACCATCTTCCAAAACAACCCCGAAGAAAAGTGAAGGCACCGAGGCGGAAGTTAAACCCAAAACCCCGAGAGGTAAGAAAAAAACGGAACCAGAAGAGCCTGCAGCAGAATAATGCTGTGCGGCCGGATTTTAATATTATGAACATGAACAGGACGGGTACCCCCGTCCTTTTTTTCTATGAACGACCATCTTCTCCAATATTTTCCCTCTCTGACCAGTCGCCAGGAAGAGCAGTTTGCCCATCTGGAGGGATTGTACCGCTTCTGGAATGAACGGATCAATGTGATTTCCCGAAAAGATATCAGCCACTTCCATCAACACCATCTGCTTCATTCGCTGAGTATTGCCAGGGTGGTTTCCTTCAGTCCGGGGACCAGGGTTCTGGATGCAGGCACCGGCGGAGGATTTCCCGGTATACCATTGGCTATCCTATTTCCGATGACCACTTTTTATCTGACCGATTCGATCAGAAAAAAGATCAGGGTGGTGGAAGAGATAAGGGATGCCCTGGAGATATTCAATGTAGTGACGGTTTGCGACAGGTATGAGCACATTTCGGATTCGTTCGACTTCATTACCGGGCGTGCCGTGACCGATCTTGCCCTTTTTCATGAAATGCTGAGAGGGAAGATCCGTTATACCGGTCATCATGAAATAACGCCGGGAATTCTCTATCTTACCGGTGGACAGACAGCGGAAGCGTTGCACCGGATAAAAGCGGCTAAAAAAATATGGGACCTTTCGGTTCTCTTTCCTGACCCATGGTTTGAAACCAAACAACTTATCCATCTGTACAAGCCGGTACCTGCCATAAAATAACCATGCCCAATACCCCTCATTCCGGTTTTTTCGTATCTTTGCCCATCTGAAAAAATGAATTCCATCAACAAAATCTCAGCACTCATGAGCAATGACATCCTGAAATTATCTCCTGCAGCGCTATGGAAACATTTCCACAGCCTCACCCTCATTCCCCGCCCTTCCAAACATGAAGACCAGATCAGGGAGTTCGTCTACCGGTTTGGTAAAAATCTCGGACTGGAAACCATTCAGGACGAAGTAGGCAACGTGATCATCCTTAAACCGGCCACACCGGGAATGGAAAACCGCAAAGGGGTGATCCTGCAGGGCCATCTCGACATGGTTCCTCAGAAAAACAGTGATAAAGTGCACGATTTCACCAAAGACCCGATTGAAACCGTTGTGGACGGCGAATGGGTGCGCGCCAACGGTACTACCCTCGGAGCTGATAACGGAATGGGCGTTGCTGCCGCGATGGCCGTTCTGGAAGCCAAAGACCTCGTACACGGGCCGGTCGAAGCGCTTTTCACCGCCGATGAAGAGACCGGAATGACCGGTGCCAACGGTCTGAAACCCGGGCTGTTGAAAGGTGATATCCTGATCAACATGGATTCGGAAGACGAGGGTGAACTTTATATCGGCTGTGCCGGCGGTACCAACGGAAATATTATCTTCAACCATACTGAAAAACCCGTTCCTGCCAACCATGAAGGATTTAAAATCAGCGTTACCGGCCTGAAAGGGGGACACAGCGGCGTGGATATCCACCTGGGAAGAGGCAATGCCAACAAGATCATGAACCGTGTTCTGTACCATGGTTTCACCAAACACGGACTGCAGGTATCCGCCATCGACGGAGGCAGCCTGCGCAATGCCATCCCGCGTGAATCCTTCGCCATCGTAGTCATTCCATCCTCCGAAGTCATGGGCTTCCGTACCTGCCTGGAAAAAGTGGCATCGGTCATTAAGCATGAACTATCGGCAGTTGAACCCGACCTGAAAATCGAAATGGCCTCCGCACCCCTGCCTTCCACCATCATCGATCCGGCGGTGATGCTGAAGGTGATGAACGGCATTTATGCCTGTCCCAACGGAGTGATGCGGATGAGCAACGAAATGGCCGGTCTGGTGGAGACCTCCAATAACCTGGCGATCGTGAAATCGGAAAATGGGGAGATCCGGCTGATGAACCTCCTTCGCAGCTCGGTCGACAGCGCTAAAGATGACCTCCAGCAGCAAATCCAGTCGGTATTCGACCTTGCCGGGGCTCGGTGTATTTTTAATGGCAGTTATCCGGGATGGAAACCAAATCCGACCTCGCCGATCCTCCGTACCATGCAGGAAGTTTATAACCGGAAATACGGAAAGATCCCCGAAATCAAAGCTATCCATGCCGGCCTCGAATGCGGTATCCTGGGCGGAGCCTATCCTCACTGGGATATGATCTCCTTCGGTCCGACTATCCGCTATCCCCACTCCCCAGATGAAAAGGTCAATATCGAAACCGTGCAGCGGTTTTGGGACTTCCTGGTCGAAACCCTTAAGAACATCCCGGTCAAATAGTGAAAAAATATTTTGGTATTCCGGTTTTAATTTCTACTTTTGCAGTCCCAAAAATTTAATGCGAAATGACAAAGAGAACTTACCAGCCCTCCAACAGAAAAAGAAAGAACAAACACGGGTTCCGTGAGCGTATGTCCACCGCCAACGGACGGAAAGTTCTGGCTGCCAGACGGGCAAAAGGGAGAAAAAAACTTACCGTATCTGACGAATACCTGGATAAGGAATAAATTAAGTTTGATTGATCGATTCAATCTGATATTTTTGCAACTTTGCGGAAAAAGAAGATAACCACCCATTATCTTCTTTTTTCATTTTTATCCCATCCCTAAATCAGGATCCACATGAAAAAGCCGGATTTCAAAGCACTCCTTCCCTATCTTGCCGCTATCGCGGTGTTCGTGATCATCACGATGATCTATTTCAGCCCGCTGCTGGAAGGCAAGAAAATCCTGCAAAGCGATATTGTCAATTTCAGGGGTATGTCCAAAGAGATTGTGGACTACCGGAGTCAGACAGGTGAAGAGCCCCTGTGGACCAATTCCATGTTCAGCGGCATGCCGGCTTACCAGATTTCGGTAGAACATTATGGATTTCTCCTCGGATTTATCGGAAAAATCCTGACCCTCGGCCTCCCCCACCCGGCCAATTATGTTTTTCTCTATTTTCTGGGGTTTTTCCTGTTGCTGACGGTCATGAGGGTCAATCCATGGCTGGCTGCCGCCGGAGCCATCGGCTTTGCTTTCTCCTCCTATTTCTTCATCATCATTGAAGCGGGCCATAACTCCAAAGCGCATGCCATCGGCCTTCTTCCTTTCGTCATGGCCGGCATCATCATGACCATGCAAAAGAAATACCTCTGGGGCGGATTGCTGACTGCCCTATTCCTGTCATTGCAGGTCAAAGCAAACCACCCCCAGATCACCTATTACTTCGCCATCATCGTCCTGCTGTATGGCTTGTTTGAACTGATCAGGGCTGTCAGGGAAAAAGAGATAACATCTTTCGGACTGTCGGCCGGAATATTGCTGCTGGCTGCATTGTTCGCCCTGACAACCAATATCACCAGCCTTTGGTCAACCTGGGAATACGGCCAATATACCATCCGCGGAAAAAGTGAACTGACCACCGACCAGGGTAACCGCACCTCCGGCCTGGATAAGGATTATGCCACCCAATGGAGTTATGGAAGGGCTGAAACCATGACGCTTCTCATCCCTGACTTCCACGGAGGCTCTTCCAGTGTAAAAGTCACTGAAAATTCCGCCATCGGTAAAGCACTGAAAGACAATGGCGTATCTCAGGAACACATCCGGCAGTTCATCGGTCAGCCACTGCCGTTCCTATATTGGGGCGACCAACCCTTTACCTCCGGCCCGGTCTATGCCGGCGCCATCATGGTCTTTCTTTTCTTCCTGGGCCTCCTGATCGTCAAAGGTCCGTTGAAATGGTGGCTCGCTACCTCTGTCATCCTCTCCATACTGCTCGCCTGGGGCCATAACCTGATGGGATTTACCGAATTCTTCATGCACTATGTCCCCGGATACAACAAGTTCAGGGCCGTAACCATGATCCTGGTGATTGCAGAATTCTGCATCCCCCTGCTCGGTATCCTCGCTGTGAAAGAACTTGCCGACCGCTCCATGCAGGATAAAAAACTGATGCAGCGTTTCTACATCGCAGTCGCGGTCACTGCCGGAACAACCCTTCTATTCGCCCTGGCACCAGGCCTGTTCCTTAATTTCACCG
>CAYLVY010000058.1:0-7922 GCA_964387205.1 uncultured Draconibacterium sp. | reverse complement strand
CAGGCTATCCGTGACGAACGTATGAACATGGTCAAGTCCGACTCGTTCCGTTCCTTCATTTTCATTATCCTTACTGCCGCCGCCCTTTGGGTCATGTTGTCGGGAAAACTGAAAAAAGAGTACGCTTTTATCACCATCGGTATCCTTATCCTGGCAGATATGTTCCCCGTAAACAAAAGATATCTGAATAATCACAGTTTCACCAGTGCATCCAGGGTGGAGGTTCCTTACACCCCCACCAAGGCCGACGAGGAGATTCTGTTTGATCAGGATCCCAATTTCAGGGTACTTAACCTTACAGTCAATACTTTCAATGATGCCAGCACCTCCTATTTTCATAAATCCATCGGGGGATATCACGGCGCCAAACTGCGGCGGTACCAGGAACTGATCGACCACGGGATCAGGGACGATATCGAGACCTTCAGCAATTCGATATCGACCGACAGTACTCCCATACTTAATATGCTCAATACAAAATATCTGATCGTCCCCAACCAGGAACGCCAACCGATTCCATTTCCTAACCGCAACGCCTTGGGCCATGCATGGTTCGTCAAGGCATACCGACTGGTTGACAATGCAGATGCTGAAATTCAGGCCCTGCAAGGATTCCGTCCCGACTCGGTGGCGGTCATCGACAAGTCATTTTCAACCGAACTTCAGGGAATGGAACCCAGTTTTGACTCTTCCGATCATATCATCCTGAAACAATATAAACCCAATTACCTGAAATATACCGCCAATTCGAAAACCGGAGGCCTGGCCGTCTTTTCGGAGATATATTATCCTAAAGGATGGAATGCCTATCTGGATGGACAACCGGTATCGCACTTCAGGGCTAATTATGTCCTGCGGGCCATGGCACTCCCCGCCGGCAGCCATACGGTGGAGTTCCGTTTTGAACCTGCAGTGTACCACACCGGTGAGAAAATTTCGCTCTTCAGCTCGGCTTTGCTCCTTCTCCTTCTGGCCGGAGGTGTGGTATATGAATTCCTGCGCAGGAGGAAATCCGGAGCATGAAAAAAGTGCTGATCATCACGTACTACTGGCCCCCCAGCGGAGGGGCCGGCGTTCAGCGGTGGTTGAAATTTGTCAAGTATCTCCGCGGCCACGGCTGGGAACCAGTGGTTTACACCCCTGCCAATCCCGAGGCGCCCGTTAACGATGACTCCCTTCAGAAAGACCTTCCCGCGGGGCTGACCGTCCTGAAAACACCCATCTGGGAGCCTTATACTTATTACCGCAGGCTTACGGGAATGAAAAGCGACGAAAAGATCAATGCCGGGTTCCTGAGCGAGCGAAAAAAGCCCGGAATGGCGGAGATGCTGTCGGTATGGATCAGGGGAAATTTCTTTATCCCGGATGCCCGCCGCTTCTGGATCGGGCCTTCCGTGAAATTCCTGAGCCGTTATCTGAAAGAAAATCCCGTGCAGGCTGTCATTTCCACAGGGCCCCCGCATTCCATGCACATGATCGCACTCGGCATCAAAAAGAATACAGGAATACCCTGGCTGGCCGACTTTCGCGATCCATGGACCGGGATCGATTTTTATGATCAACTCCGGCTGAGTACCCTGGCCGACCGGACCCATAAACGGATGGAGCGGGACGTGCTGTCCACCGCCGACCGGGTGGTGACCGTCAGCAAGCATTGGTCGGAAGATATGAAACATCTTTGTTCACGACATATCGACGTGGTTACCAATGGATTTGATCCGGATGATTTCCCGGTCAATATCCCGGATCCGGACACAAAATTCTCGATTACCCATATCGGTTCGCTGAACAAGGACCGGAACCCACTCTTCCTGTGGGAAAGCCTGAAGTTCCTTTGTCGCGAAAATCAGGAATTTGCAGATGACCTTGAAATTAAATTCATCGGCAAAACTGATGTGGCCGTTTTCGATGACCTGGAAAAAAACGGGCTCATGCCCTATCTGGTCAATATACCGTATCTGCCGCACGACGAAGTGCTGATCCGGACTATGTGTTCCCGGGTTCTATTGCTGCCTGTCAACCAGACCCCCAACATGCTGGGGATCATTCCGGGGAAAGTATTCGAATATCTCGCTGCCCGGCGGCCCATCCTGTGCATTGCCCCGCCTGACGGCGACAGTGCTGCTATCATCCGCGAAGCCCGGGCAGGATTTGTCGTGGCATTCGGTGATTCAGAAGGGTTAAAAACTGCGCTGAAAGAGTTTCATGCCGGTTACCGTATGGGATTGACCGGAACGCTGACGGGAAACATTGATCACTTCTCACGGAAGAAACTGGCGGGGAACATTGCCGCCCTTCTGAATGAAATGATTTCTCAGGGCTGACCCGGTATTATTACGGCAATGGCCCATATTGCTGATAGAATCTCTGTTCCAGTTCCAGAATTTTGCGCTCCCGGGAGCCGATCTTTTTGGCCGGGATACCTGCATAAATAGTCCATGGTTCCATATCCTGCTTAAGAAGGCTCATCGCACCGAGGCAGGCGCCTTCCCGGAGCGTTATCCCGGGCAACAACACCGATCCGGCTGCGATGATCACGTGCTTTTCTATAGTAACCTTGCTACCGGTGATGTGTGTAAACTCCTCCGGAACCATCGGGTTGGTCATGAATGCCCCGCTATAATCATCATTCTGGCTGTAGATCATTACCCGGCCGGAAATGGTGGCGAAATTTCCGATCTCGATCCCGTATCGCCCGTAAAGGGCAGTATATGCCGAAATATGGATACAGGAACCAATGGCGATTTTCCCGCTGAGGATGCAAAAGTCGTCAATCCTGACATGGTCACCCAAAGATATCTGCGCCGCCTGGAAAAATGAGGCTTTCCGGCTGATCCGAACATCTTCGCCAATGCGACGGAAACCCATCCCCAGCAATTCATCCTTCGATAAAAAAGAGTTGTCCATACAGATGATTTATAAAAGTTCGGTAATGGTATGAATGATCCGTTGCTGATCAGCGGGATCCAGTTCCGCGTAAAGGGGCAGGCATAAAATCCGGCTGGCCAGGGATTCGGAAACCGGGCAGGATTGCGATTCACCGATATAGCAAAGGTTATTGAGGGAGGGATAAAAATAGCGGCGGGGAAAGATATCCGCCGCATTGAGGCGGTTCCGGATTTCCATCATTTTTTCTTCAGACTCAAACACTACCGGGAAATAGGAAAAGTTATTTTCAAACAGCGGGCCGGTTTTCTGCAACCGGATATTCTGTAAGCCGTTAAAAGCCAGGCGATATCGCTCCCATAACAACCTTCGCAACTGATGCAGCGATTCAAATTCATCCAGGACGGCAAGTCCCATGGCCGCCTGAAATTCATTCATTTTACAATTGATGCCCAGTTGATCGACCCTGTCATAACCCGATATCCCGAAGTTGATCATCAGCCGCGCTTTATGATAATCTTCCTCCTTCCGGAAGATGACGGCCCCTCCTTCGATGGTATGGAAGATCTTGGTTGCATGAAAACTAAGAATGGAGGCATCTCCGTAATTCAGAACACTCTCTTCCCCCGCGAACACCCCGAAAGCGTGGGCGGCATCATAGACCACTCTGAGGCCGCGCTCTTCTGCAAGATCAGCGAAAGCTGCCACTTCACACGCATTACCAAAAACATGAACGGGAAGGAAAGCGCTGGTATCCGGTCTGATCGCCTTCAAAGCAGCGGCTGGATCGAGGTTGAATGTTTCCGGGTCGATATCGGCGAAGATCGGTTGCAGGTGTTCCCAGACCAGGCTGCTGGTCGTAGCCACAAAAGAAAAGGGAGTGGTAACCACCGAACCTTTCAGCCCCAGCACCCTGAAGGCAACCTGCAACGCCAGGGTCCCGTTGGCCACCGGCAGGAGGAAATCCACACCAAGCATTGATTTCAGACGGTTTTCCAGTTCGTTCACCAGGGCGCCGTTATTGGTCATCCAGCCGGATGCGTAAATACGGTCTATATATCGGTCAAGATTTTCCCTCGGAGGCAGGTAAGATTTTGTTACATTGATCATTCTCAATGACTTATTAACAAGTTTTTCCAAAGATCGGCGGTAAATTGTCGGGTCATGATCCGTCCGGCATTTTCCATGGTCGGATCGCCGGGAGGCAAAGGCCGGCATAAAGTTTCAAAATCATCCCGGGTTATGGTTCCAATGTCATATACCGTGCAGTGATGGCGTTTCAGGAATGCCCATGATGTAATATCGGACCGGAGGTAGACTTTTTTCCCCAGAAAAAGAAGGGCTAAAATATTGCCCAATCCCTGTTGCCGCCGGTGGTTCATCAGGGCGATATCCACACCGGAAAGGTTTCGGGCATATTCCTGACGGTCCATCATATCGGTCCAGGGTATGAACTTGTCCCCGAAAAGTTCTTTTCCTTTGCTGATAACGGATTTCAGATAGTCGTGCGTTCCTCCGTAGGCCAGCGGGCAGACGATTTTAATATCCTTCTTCCGAAAAGGTTCCAGCTTCTCCAGCATTTCGGCATGGAGATTGGTAGGGTCTCCGGAATTTCCGATCATAATGGTTGGCGGAACATTGGACTTACCACGTTCCACCCCTTCCAGGTGGGACAAATCAACCGGAAGCGGATAAAGAACCGGACGGTAAGGAGCCCTGGTACCATATAAAGAAGCCACCAGGTCGTAATCTTCTTTGACGAAGGCGGCAATTTCAGCAAAGCGGGGAATGATCCGGCAGCGGAGCCATTCATAGCACCTGGTGCGCAGGCTTTCATCTTTTTTCTGATAGGCATAAATATCGCTGCCCCAGATAATCCAGGTGGTGCGGCGTAACTTCCGGAGGTTAAGGTACCAATAAAGCAGGGTGGGGTCGTAGGCAAGGAGATGAATGTATATCCAGCGGGCATCGTGGAGGAACCTCATCGCCTTCAGGGCATGGCGAGGATTTTTCAGGGAGAATATTCGTTTTTCCATCCCCGTAGGATAATCAAAAGGAACAGGATGGTCGCGGCCGATACCAAAGATAAAACAGTGATCCGCCAACGGGATCTCCTCTTCCAGCATTTTCAGGAGGGTAAGACTGTAGTGGGTCTGCGCCGGAAAAAGGTGTACATACATCAGCATCCGATAAAGCGGCAAAGTTACCACAAAGTTGGCAATATTTCTTACCTTTGCCGGCACCGATCCGCAAGGCCTAATGAATGTAGATCATCTGTTTCCACTTTTGCCAGACGCATGATCAGGCGACAGTTTATCAGCGAATCCTTCATTTATACCCTCACCGGCGCACTTCCCCTGGCCTCGGGACTGGTATTGCTGCCTTTTTATACCAACTGGCTGACCTCAGACCAGTTCGGATTGCTCGCGCTCTACATCGCCATCACGATGTTCATGCAGGTGATCTTCAATTTCGGGTTTGACAATTTCGCCGGAATATCTTACATCGACAATAAAAATAACCCGGAAGCCCGCCGGGAGATCATGGGGACCATTGTCATCACCCTGCTGATGACAGGGGCTGTGGTTCTGGTCGCCTCATTATTGCTGGGATATCCGGTATTCGAAGTATTCAACCGTACCGGTTCCGAAAAAACGCGCCTTCTCTTTTTCCCCTATGGCCTCATGGCGGTGGCTACCGCTTTTTTCAACAGCATGTTCAAAACATACACCAGTTTGCTGATCTATCGGCAGATGCCCGGCCGGTATATGTTCATGAATATATTCAACTTCGTACTGACCCTTGTCATTTCGATCACCTGGCTGAGCCTCGATAAATTTTCCCTGAACGGTCCGATGTGGGGGAGGCTGCTATCCGGAAGCGGTATTTTTTTCCTATCACTCTTTTTCTTCCGGAAAGAGTTCGGACTGCAGTTCTCCTCGCGACATCTCCGGTCATTTGTCAGGTTTTGTGGTTTTCTGGTCATTTATCAGTTGCTTTCATGGACCCTCTCGTATATTGACCGCTTTGTGATCGGGAGTTTTCTCTCTCCCACTGATGTGGCGGTCTTTGATTTTGCATTTAAATGCCTCGTTGTCATTGAGTTTCTGCAGAATGGCCTCTCTTCTGCCATCATTCCGGGTGTGTTCAGCCATTGGGCCGGTACCGGAGACCGTCAGGAATCCACCGATGTCCGGCGATATTTCAATGGGTTTTCAGCGGTTACCGTCCTTGCCGTTCCTCTTTATGCCATCACCCTGCCATTTCTGGTACCCCTCATCGTCAAACAACCGGTCTATTTCGATTCTTTCAAATTTCTTCCGATCCTTGGACTGGGATTTATGTTTCTGTGCCTGCGGCAGATATATTCCTTTCCTCTGCTGGCGAAAAAACGGTCTGACCTTTTGACCCGTGCGTTCGCCTGGTCGGCATTGACACAAATTGTGATCACGGTGATCGCGGTTAAATATTTCGGTTTGTGGGGCGCCGTGTGGGCCACATTGCTTACCAAACCGTTCCAGGTCTTTTTCATGTACCGCCAAAGTCGCCGGATCATGCCTTTGAACCTCTCTTTTCAAAAACAGGTTCTGCTACCCCTGCTGGTCACCATTGCTGTGATACTCGCGTACCTTTTGCTCACTCCCGACAGGTACCTGGCCATCATGATGGTGTTTTCCATCGTATCAGTAATGCTGACCTGGCTCTTTTACCGAAAAGAGATACCCGGATTTTTTCACTCCTTCCGGCGGGCGCTTATGCCGGGAAATCAATTAAAAAATAACCAATCCTGAAGTGACGATGCAGGAGAATATCAGAAGTTCTGTAATCAGTTTTTTGCTCCGGCGGGGCATTGCGGTTACACCATCCACAAGAAAAGAAGAAATTCTGCGCCTTATCGGCGAACTCCGCCCGGTGCGGTCACCCTCCCCTTTGATCAGGCTGGGGCCCATGACCGATGGCGGATATCTGGTACCCGATGATCTTGAAGGGGTTGCTGCCTGCTTTTCACCCGGGGTTTCCCGCGTGGCAGGGTTTGAAAAAGATTGTGCCCGCAGGGGCATGGAGGTTTATCTTGCCGATCGCTCCATTGAGGCATTGCCTGAAGAGGATGTTAAGTTTCATTTTCTGAAAAAATTCATCGGGGCCTCTGCCAATGATGACTTTATCACCCCAGAACAATGGGTGAATTCCTGCCATCCGAAACCGGAGGATGAGCTGATACTTCAGATGGATATCGAAGGATACGAGTATGAAACCATATTGTCGATGCCGGAATCGCTGATCACACGGTTCCGGATCATTGTGGCCGAGTTTCACTCCGTTCACCTGTGGTGGAGCCGTCCTTTTTTCGATATCAGCAGCAGCGCCATCAGGAAACTATTGAAAACCCACGCGGTAGTGCATATCCATCCCAACAACATCGGCAAATTGATCGTGCGACAGGGAGTTGCCCTGCCTGAACTGCCTGAGATCACCTTTCTTCGGAGGGATCGTATCCCGCAAGAAAAAAGAATCCCTTTTCTTCCCCATCCACTCGATATCAGCAACACCGGCGGGCCTCAGATCGTGTTGCCCCCGTACTGGTACGGAGGGTAAATGATCAGAACCAGGAATGCCTGCCCAGGAGCGCCGTAAAAACAGCCTGAAAACGATGGCTCCAGGTGTGGTCGTTTTCTGCACGAAAGCGTGCCTGACGCTTGATTTTCACACGCTCCGATTCTTTGTCAGGCCGTGTCCAGTAAAGGGCCCTGGTAAGGAAATCCTCAGGACTATCGCATAAGATAATTTCGGTCCCATCGGTAAAATAACCGGCCAGTTCGGGTACGCGGGGCGCAATCTGGATTCCTCCGCACATCGCAATCTCGAAAGTCCTGAGGTGAAGTTTATGTACGGGTGGGTTCAGATGAAAAGTATCCCGTAGTTCCGTGATATTCAAAGATAATTGATAGTTGCTGTAAATCCTGCTGACCTCTTCAAAAGGGACAGAGGGTGAAATTTTCAAATAATCATTGCGGTTCAGCCTGTTACGATCTGAA
>CAYLVY010000057.1:18276-22808 GCA_964387205.1 uncultured Draconibacterium sp. | reverse complement strand
AAATCCGGCTTTTGCGCCCGTGCGAAAATGGGCATTCCCGACGCCAAAAGGTTGTTAACATTTTTGGCAGCACCCGGAGGTAATCGATAGGACCGCGCAGTTCCGGCGGCAGGACAAAGGGCTCCAGCAAGGCGCTTTTCCTCATCTCCCGGCACATTTTCCGTATCGGACGCTCATCCTCCGGCGCCAGATCGAGCAGGTAACGCTCCCACCGGTTGATATCGGAATAAATGATGAAGGTATACCCATTCTTATCCGTGACCTGAGAATGGATCTCATGGTCGATCACTTCGGTGGTATTGTCCAGCACCCCGGTCTCCTTCCAGATGTCGTGGAAAGCGCCGTGTGAAGTACCTACCAGCCAGTGAAGGCAATAGTCGAACCGGTAATTTTTCCGGTCCCAGGCCGTACACTGTCCCCCGGCCACCGAGTGCATCTCCAGGATTTCGGTATCGAACCCGTTCATCGCGGAATAGATGCCGGCCGACAAGCCCGCCACTCCGCCTCCGATGATCACAATTTTTGGTTTCATGAAAAAAATTTTCTCAAAAATAGGATGCATTGCCAGGTCGATGAAAGGAATTCCGCCCAATACAGGATTTATCCCGGCGAGCGGTCTGTTCCCGGGCATCAATCCGGATAATTTTTCCACCAGGCCGGGGGCCGTCTGTCCCAGAAAAATTTCCATGGCGGGTGAACGATTCGGTCGAAATTGTTTATCATTGTAAGATCATTCATCAGGCTCTGAAACAAGATGAAATTCTTAAACTGGTTGGTCCCGCTCGCGCTGATCGTTATCCTGCCCGACCCTGGCTTTTGTACCTGCGCTGACCATAATATGACTCCCGGGCTATCACTTACCATCACTTCGGAAACCCAGGATACAGCGATCCGGAATGCGGAACGTACCGGAAAGATAAGGAAAATATTTGCTGAAGCCGGGATGAACGGTTCCATCATGATAGTAAATCCCAAAACCAAAGAATTCTTCGGATACCAACCGGCACTTTGGGACAGCGGTTATCTTCCGGCCTCCACCTTTAAGATCCCCAACAGCCTGATCGGCCTGGAAACCGGGGTCCTCGATACCGGATATATTTTCCGGTGGGACGGGAAAAAACAGAGAATGGCGCAATGGGAGAAAGATCTCACCCTGAAACAGGCTTATGATGTCTCCTGTGTACCATGTTATCAGGAACTGGCGCGAAAGATCGGCACAGAGCGGATGATCTCCTTCCTGGCCCGGTTCAATTACGGCCGGATGGATGTGAATAATGACAATATTGACCACTTCTGGCTTCAGGGGAACTCCCGGATCACGCTCCGCGAGCAGGTTTCTTTCCTGCAACGGCTCAACGAAGGGAAGCTGCCGGTAAACGCTTCTGCCCTTTCAGTCATGAAGCGGATCATGCTGAATGAGAAAACCGATCGCTACATCCTGCGTGGAAAAACCGGCTGGGCTATCCGCAATGGCAATAATTACGGCTGGTTTGTTGGTTGGGTCGAGATCAAAGACAGTATCTGGTACTTCGCAACGATGGTTGAGCCTGAAAACCAGCAACAGATCAGCGATTTTGCCATTGCACGAAAGGCAATCACCCTGGAAGTTCTGAAAGTAACCGGAATTATAGAAACTGATTAGGCTGCGAATTGCAGTCCGGGATTCCTTCTCTGAATCCGGGTTTAAAAAATGATAAAATGAGTTATTCCATCATCCGCATCGCGGAAGACAACCTTGCCGGCCACTATATTTCGGAAACACGATTGATGAACATTCTGAAGAAAACTGTAATATCCCGATGACCACACCATTGTCCGTTTATCAGGAACACATTGCCCGGGCCGAAAAGGAAAAGCAAAAGACATTCGGAAAATTAAATTTCGTACCGTGGTCGCGGCTGCTATGTTTCCTTCTCACACTGGCCCTCATCTATTTTCGGGTAAAAACCGGGAACAACGCCCTGGTTCCGTTGGCACTACTCACTTTCGCAGGATTTTTACTGGCGGGATGGTTCGATTTCAAGTGGAAACAAAGGATCATCGGCCTGGATAACCGGATCGCAATCTGCACAAAGGAGATTGCAGCGCTGCGGGGCGACCATTCAGGGTTTGAGCCCGGTACGGAGTATATCGATGAAAATCATCCCTATTCGCTCGACCTGGATATTTTCGGACAGGGATCCCTGTTTCAGTTTTTGAACAGAAGTTCGACCATATTCGGTAAACGGCGGTTGGCCGAACTTCTTTCCGGCGCATACCAATTCCGGAATGAAATTTCTTTACGACAGACAGCCATTGGAGAGTTGGCAGAGATGGTCGACCTGAGGCAGCAGTTTCAGGGCAAATTTTTCAACCGGCAAACAGAGGAGAACGACCTGACCGGACTGCTCCGCTGGATGGCTGCCGATGACCAGGAGGGTGATCCAAAACGGTTTCTCAATAAAGCAAAACGGACCAAATATCTTAATATTCTCATTTTCATCTTGCCGGTAATCACCCTTGGAACCATAATGCTGGCGTCGGCAGGCATGGTTGATTTTCGCATTCCGGCAGGGATGGTTATGCTCCAGATCATTTTCGTGTTTGGTTTTGAAAAACGCAGCCGGAAAGTTCATCAGGAGGTCAGTACACATTTCAAAACGCTCAGGAAGTATTCCGATGCCTTCGGCTTAATTGAAAATGTTCGATTCACGGCCCCTTTCAACATCTCCCTGCAAAACCGCCTGACATCGGGACGACATGAACCTCCGTCGGCCGTAATTAAAAGACTGGCCGGACTGTTGCAATGGATGGATTCCAACCTGAATGTCATTACCTGGTTTTTCCTGAACGGATTGATGCTCTTCAACCTTCACGTGTTGCGCGCGGTGGAAAAATGGAGGTCGGAATACCGGGCCCTGGTGCCGAAGTGGTTTGAGGTTCTGGCCGAATTCGATGCTCTGTCAGGTTTGGCAGCATGTTCGTTCAACCATCCTTCTTTCATCTTTCCGGAAACCGGAACGGACGATTTCGTGCTGTCGGCCAGTGAGCTTGGCCATCCCTTGATCCATGCACAGGACTGCGTGACCAATGATATTGAAATCCATGGTTGGAAGCAGTTCCTGATCATCACCGGCGCCAACATGTCAGGGAAAAGCACCTTTCTCAGGACCATCGGTACCAATTGCATCCTTGCGATGATCGGAGCTCCGGTTTTCGCATCAAAATTCATCTTCACGCCCATTGAAATCCACAGTACATTAAGGAACAACGATTCGCTCGTCAAAGGTGAATCCTATTTTTACGCCGAACTGAAACAATTGAAAGAGATTGTGGAGGAGCTTAAAAGCGGCAGAAATATCCTGATCCTGCTGGATGAAATACTCAAAGGCACCAATTCCGCTGACAAACAATCCGGCTCCATTGCGCTGATCAAACAACTGCTTCAGTACCATGTGATCGGCATTTTCGCAACCCATGATGTGGAATTGAGCCGGCTTATCGACCTCTATCCTGACCATATCCGGAACCACTGCTTTGAAATATCGTTTACCGATGATCAGATGGAGATTGATTACAAATTGCGGCCCGGAGTATGTAAAAACCTGAACGCATCCTATTTGATGCGAAAAATGGGGATAGTGGTCACCTAACCCTTACCGGAGTGTCTTTCCTCCGGGTTAATATTTTCCTATCCGACGAATCCATTTTAACCTGCCGGAAAGTTTTTTATCAACTTTCCGGCAGGTTTTTCTCAATAGAACCGGACTGAGCCGGTTAGCGTGTTACCACCAGTTTGATGGTCTTACGGTAGTGGCTTTGTACACCCTGCAATGTGAGTTCTGCGATATACACGCCTGCCGGCAGTGAGATGTCAGAAGCACTGAAATCAATCGAATAGGATCCTGCGGTCTGCGGTTTCCCAACCAGGGTATTCAGCACTGCACCGCTGAGATTGGTGAGCCTGAGCGTTACCATTCCGTTTTCGGGCAGCAAATAAAGAATGCTGGTATGCACCCTGAATGGATTGGGATGGTTGGACAGGTTCATGTCGAAGGAAAGGTCATGAGTAAACACGACGGGTCCGCTCAACTTGACTTCCGGCATAGGCAATGCATCCGGGCCGGCAAATTCACCTCCCTGCAATACACGAAATACTGCAAGGGGTTCATCCAGTTGTTCTTTGACCTTCATGGTAAGGGTGATGATGGTCTCGCCCCGGCTGAGATTCCGGGTACGTGTATCCGACCATGCCAGTGAAAGCTTCCCGTCACCAATGATAAATTTCAGTTCCGGATCTTCACCCTGAACTTCCAGCACTTCCACCTTCGAAGCATCGAAACCAAGGAACAGGGTCATAGCGCCCATTTCCATGCTGGTTTCGCAAACGATACGGCAGGTAAAAGGTTCATTGACCTTCACGGCCTGCTCTTCCAGACCGGTCATGACAATACCGGTAGTCTGTTTGAAGCCAGCCGGGAGATAGGATGCATTGACATCTCCCATACACAAGGCCCTGAGATCAGCGTTGACCAATGATCCGGAATAGGATA
>CAYLVY010000057.1:17968-18216 GCA_964387205.1 uncultured Draconibacterium sp. | reverse complement strand
TCTCAATTTGACATACAAGGCATCGAGAGCTGAAACAAGCGGTATAACGCTTCCGTTGACATTGGCCACCAGATGGTTAAGTCCGTATAACGGATAGGTCCCTAATGCATTGAGCTGGATGATAAGGGCATCGGTGGAGTTGTTCCCGCCCCATGTACCATTGTAGCTGCCATAGAGATGATAATCTCCTGCAGGAAGGTCGGTGAAGACATAATATCCCGGTTCACCTGTTTCAGGATGATTGATGG
>CAYLVY010000057.1:12308-17897 GCA_964387205.1 uncultured Draconibacterium sp. | reverse complement strand
CTCCCCAGTCCACCGTAATACAATTGGTTCCCTGCCCGGTCGCTACTGTTCCGCCAATTACCGACCACGAGTAAAGGTGACCAGCCACGTAAGGGGTGCAGTAAACAGTACCAAGGGTACCCGAAGCCACGGAAACAGGCCCGGTTATCAGAGGTTCCGGCGTCGGGCTGATTGTGACATTCAGCAGGAAGGACTGGATACAACCATCCGACAGGCGGGTAACCACAAGTTTTACTGAACCATCATTGCATGGTGGCCAGGTAACCATAATACAGGTGCTGTTGTGTCCGGAAGTTATGGTACCGCCCGTCACCACCCATTCAAATGAATAGAGAGCTCCGGGGTTGGCCGGATCGGTTATCTCTGCACAATAAGAATTGAGTGTCGAATTTTCGCACACTGCAACAGGTCCGTCAATAGACACCGACCAGGCCGGAGGTTCGACAACGGTCCAGGTTCCCTCTGTCACACAGAGTTTATGGTCGGTAACCGTTACGGAGTAGTCACCTGATGTCAATCCGGATATATCAGGCGTAGTGGCACCATTGCTCCAGAGATAGGTATAAGGTGGCGTGCCACCGTTGACGGTGATGTCGACAGATCCGTCCTCATACTGGTAACAGGATGCGCCAACAGGGACCCCGGTTACAGTAAGGAGCTCAGGCTCTGTTACTTCCCAACCGGCGATCAAAGTACAGCTATTGAAATCGGTTATCGTCACCGTGTAGGTTCCGGCCGTCAGACCTTCTATATCCCTGGTGGTTGCACCATTGCTCCAGGCATAGGTATATGGTGTCACACCCCCGGAATTGCTAAGGGTAATCGCACCGTCGTTTCCATATTTGCAGGATACATGACCGATTACGGCCACTGCACTTTGCTCGTCCGGTTCCGCAACGGTCCACTGATCAATCAGTACACATGAATGGGCGTCGGTAACAGTAACAGAATAAACACCGGCAGACAGGCTGCTGATATCTTCGGTTGTGGTGCCATTGCTCCAGACCCAGGAATAAGGCGCCACACCGCCCAGTGTCGTCACATTGATTGCACCATCGCTACCGCCATTGCAGAGGACATCGGAAACAACTCCCTGAGTCATCAGCGAATCAGGTTGGGTAACGCTCCATGTATCGCTGAGTTTACAACCGTTGGCATCGGTAATGGTAACGGAATAATCACCGGCTGTCAACTGGAAAATATTCTGAGTGGTATTACCGTTGCTCCACTGGAAATAGTATGGAGAAGTTCCACCGCCACCTGAAAGGATGATGGAACCGTCATCCCCGCCAAAACACGTTACATTTGTGACCGCTCCTGAAACCCATAAGGGATCCGGCTGGGTCACCGATGCTGAATCGACTCCTATACAACCATTGATATCGGTGACTGTTACGATATAGGTTCCGACCGGAAGTCCGCTGATCGTCTGAGTAGTCTCTCCATTGCTCCACAGGTAACTGAATGGTGCTGTACCTTCGGTTACGTTAACCTGTAAAACCCCGTCGCTGTATCCATTGCAGGACACATGGGAAATCACAGTCACGGTTGGAACCGGGTTGGGGTTGATGGTCAGCACCATGGAATCACTGGTATTGGGACATGGAGAATTGGCGGTAAGGTTAAGTATCAGCGTAACGCTACCTGCGGCAATATCGGCTGCTCCCGGAGTGTACCATGGGTTCAGTATCTTATTGTTACTGAATGATCCGGTACCGGTAGTAGTCCAGGTGATATCTCCCTGGTACTGAGCGGTGGCTGATGCAAGTTGATAAGAGAATCCCTCGCAGATGGCGTCATCGGGACCTGCAAAAGCTACAGGTATCCGGTTAATGCATATCCGCATGGTATCGGTCACTTCGCCGCAGGGCGGAATCCCCATGACATGCAGCACTAAAGCTACACAGCCGGCTTCAATATCGGCCTGACTTGGGATATAGGTCGGATTGAGCGAATAAATATCGGAGATCAGACCGGTTCCTGTTGTTTCCCAATAGAATCCTGAATAATTGAAAGCCTGGGCGTAGCATACCACGGTGGTGGAGGTTTCGCAGATGATAACATCATCGCCGGCATCAGCAACCGGGCCGGCCTGCAAGGTAAGTACCATCTGAGATACTGAATCACCGCAAACCCCGTTTCCGGAAGCAATCAGGGTCAGGATTACACTTCCGGCCTGAATATCTGCAGTGCTGGGAGTATAGGTAGGATGCAGTGCATGGATATTGTTAAAAAATCCGGTTCCGGAAGTACTCCACAGGAGTGCATTGTAGTTGGTGGCAGCACTCTGGTTTAGGGTATAACTTAAGGAAGTAGTGCAAAGCGTATCATCAGCGCCGGCGTAGGCTGTCGCCTGCGTCGTTACAGATAAAACAAAACTGTCACTCACCTGCTGACATTGGCTTCCCGCCGGATACCCGGTCAATGTAAATACTACCTCTCCGGTCTCATCCGGGGCAAAAACATAAACTGGTGTAAGTGTATTGATTCCGGAAAGGGTACCCGGGCCGGTTGTTGTCCACAAAAGGCTGTCATAATGGGCTGCGGTGGCTCCGGTAATCATCACCGAGTCTTCCAGGTTGCAGGCCAAAATATCAGCACCGGCATTCACAACAGGCTGCCGTTCAATGAACAACATCTTATGACTGATCATTCCGGGACATGGCGATGCACCGGATACCGTGAGGGTTAACTTTACCGAACCAGCTATAATATCTGCCTGACTTGGCGTGTAAGATGTCTCCGTTGCATTGATATTGCTGAAGAACCCTGTCCCGCTGGTGTTCCAGACCAGGCCGGTGCCACCGGATGCCATGGCATCAGTGATCGGATAGGTACCTGCGGTTTCACAAATGGTATCATCCATACCTGCATACGCGAATGCTTCCGCGGTTATGGTCAGTATTACCTGATCCGTAACCGTGGAGCAGGCAGAGCCATCCGGAGGATAAGCTGTCAGGGTAAAAGTGACAACCTCGTTTTCCACACTGCCAAAGATGTATGTAGGCGTCAGGGTGCCGGAGTTGATAAGCACTCCCGCGCCATTCGAACTCCAGGAGACTTCGCCGGCATGAATAACCGAGGCGCCCGTGATGGTATACGAACCCGCCTGGGCGCAAACAATGGAGTCAGCACCGGCATTTGCCTGTGGCTGATGATGGATCACCAGGATCATAGCGTCTGCTGAGTTTTGACAGCCATTTATTCCGGCAGCCGTAAGGGTCAACACCACGCTCCCTGCTTCAACATCTGCCAAACTGGGATGATAAACAGGATGCAGATAATGAATATTATTGAAATAGCCTGTTCCGCTGGTAGTCCAGAGAAGATCTGCATAATGTGAAGAAGATGACTGGTAGATAGAATAACCGGCGGCTGTTTCGCAAATGGTGTCGTCCGGACCTGCATCTGCCACCGCATCCGGAAGGATCATAAGGGTCACGATATCCGTCACGGATGAACAAAATGCACCTGCCGGATAAGCCGTCAGTTCAAAAGTCACCGTCCCGGTTTCCAGGGGTCCAAACGTATAAGTGGGTGTCATGGTATTGGCACCGGAAAGGGTTCCGGTACCAGTGGTAGTCCACTCGATGCTGTCGTACAAGGAAGCGGAAGCGCCATCAATAGTCCATGATACCGCAGATGCGCATAGGGTGATATCCGGGCCGGCATTGACTAATGGCTGGCGCTCTATTACGAGAACCATGGCATCGGTCGCTGATGAACAAGGTGCGATACCGTGGGAAGTCAAGGTCAATACCACACTTCCAGACTGAATATCAGCTTCGCTGGGGGTATAAACGGCGTGAAGCTGATGTGCATTGCTGAAATAACCGGTTCCGCTGGTTGTCCATGTCAGGCCACTTGCACCGGAGGCCATGGAACCCAGAAGTGGATAACTGACCGCCGTTTCACATATGGTATCATCTTCACCGGCAAATGCCATAGATTCCGGCACAATGGAAAGGGTCATAGAGGCAGATGCCGCATCGCAGACAGAGCCCGCAGCCGGACTGGCAGTAAGCGTCAAGGTAATATCCCCGCTTTCACCCGGTTCGAAAGTATAGGTCGGCGTCAGGCTTTCAGCATTGGTCAGGGTACCTGACCCGCTGGTGCTCCATTGTAAATCACCTGCAAAGGTTGCCGAAGCCCCGGATACCGTAAAAGAACCATCTGTATAGCAGACAGTTGCATTACCTCCTGCCTGAACAACTGCCTGACGGTGGATGGTCAGTACCATCGCATCCGAAACATTGCTGCACGGCGGAACACCCGTGGCATGCAGCGTAAGGGTGACAGAGCCTGAAGTAATATCTGCAGCACTGAAGGTGTATATCGGATCAATGATGCCGGGATTACTGAAAGTTCCTGTTCCATTAGTAGTCCAGTTGATGGCACTGTAATCTGAAGCAATGCCGCTCAGGTAAACCTGACCGGCGGTTTCGCATACGGTCACATCGGCTCCGGCGTTGATCACCACCGACGGTACAATAGTCATGGTCATGGAATCAACCACAGAAGGACAGGGTGCTGATCCAATAGCCTGAAGATAGAACTGCAGCGTTCCCGTTTCTCCCGTTGCCGGTTGATAGGTTGGTTGAATAGTATTGGCATTGAGAAGATTACCTATCCCGGTCGTCGTCCATTCCAATGAGGAATAATGGTCTGCCGTAGCTCCTGTAATGGTAAAGGCGGAAGCCCCTTCACAGAAAATTATATCAGGTCCGGCATTCGCAACCACTGCCTTGTGAATAGTCAGCCCCATTGAAGAAGAAGCATCACCGCAAGGTTCTATACCGTATGAAGTAATGGTAAGGGTTACATAACCCATATTGATGTCATACTGACTGGGCGTATAAATGGGATTCTGTAAGAAAACATTGCTGAATGTACCCGTACCGCTGGTGGTCCAGAGAATCAGTTCATAATTGCCCGCAGCAGCTTCTGACAGCGACAGCAAAGTACCACTGCAAATGGTAACGTTTTCACCTGCATATGCTGTTGCAGAAGGTACAATGGAGATGAACATTGAATCAACCACCGGTGAACAATAAGATCCTTGTGCCGGATATCCTGTGAGAGTGAGTCTGATCCTGCCGGTTTCATTTAATCCGAAAGAATATTCAGGATTCAGGGTATTCTCCCCGGTCAGTATCCCTGTTCCATTAGTGGTCCATTCGAGATGGTGATAACGCAGGGCGTTTGCTCCGGAAACTGTATAAGAACCCACCGACTGACAAACCGTCGCATCGCCACCGGCAAATACAACCGGTGTACGATGGATCACCAGTTCCATGGAACTGGAAACCGTTGAACATGGTGTCAGGCCGCTTGCCGTGACAGTCAACACTACAGAGCCATTGTTAATATCAGCCTGACTGAAAGTGTAGATGGGGTTCAGGTTGAAAATGTTGTTGAACGTCCCGGTTCCTGAGGTAGTCCATAAAACCGTTGTTGCATTGGAAGATGTGGCTCCGTGCATCGGATAACTGACCGACGATTCACAAACGGTATCATTATTCCCTGCAAAAACAGTGGCCATCGGTACGATCGTCAGGGTCATGGCGTCAATAGCCTCCGCGCATGCGC
>CAYLVY010000057.1:0-12208 GCA_964387205.1 uncultured Draconibacterium sp. | reverse complement strand
GTTTCACCCGTCAGGGTGCCGGTTCCGTTGTGGCTCCAAAGCAGGTCGGCGTAATGAGAGGCCGATGCTTCTGTGACGGAGAGGCTGCCGGCAGTCGAACAAAGTATCTGGTCAGGGCCTGCATCTGCCAACGGCTGGCGGTCGATCGTAAGCACCATCGAAGCCTGGGCATTGCCGCACGGGGTTACCCCGAAGGCGGTCAGCGTAAGGGTGACGCTGCCCGATGCAATATCTGCCGCACTGGGCGTATACACAGGATCTTCCATGTTGATGTTGCTGAAGGTGCCCGTGCCACTGGTTGTCCACAGCAGGCTGCTGTAGCCGGTGGCCGTGCCGCTTAACGGGTAGCTGATATCCGATTCGCAGATCGTGGCATTGCTGCCGGCCGAGGCGGTGGCCATCGGTACGATCGTCAGGGTCATGGCGTCAATAGCCTCCGCGCATGCGCTTCCCGTAGCCGGGGAGGCGGTCAGCGTGAGGGTCACCAATCCGGTTTCACCGGCGCCAAAGGTATAGGTCGGCGTCAGCGTCGTTTCACCCGTCAGGGTGCCGGTTCCGTTGTGGCTCCAAAGCAGGTCGGCGTAATTCCCGGCAGAAGCATCAGAAATAGTTATACTGCCCGATGTGGAGCAAAGTGTCTGGGATTCTCCGGCATCTGCATATGGCTGGCGATAGATTGTCAAAGACATAGAACTAGTTGCATTTGCACACGGTGCAGTACCATAAGCCGTGAGGGAAAGGGTCACTCCACCCATCACTTTATCAATATCACTGGGGGTATAGACCGGATTAACCACATTGGCATTGTTAAACGACCCTGTTCCGGTGGTTGACCATTGCAGGGACACATAATCTGAGGCATTGGCGCCAGTGAGCTGATAGGTATAATTTTCACACATGATATCATCGGAGCCTGCGTTGGCCACGGGCGCAGCAATAATAGTCAGTACAATGCTGTCAGCGGCTGTCTGGCAGAGGGAACCAGATGGAGGATTTGCCGTTAGCTTCAGTATCACACTACCTGTTTCTACCGGTCCAAACACGTAGGTCGGAGTAAGGGTTCCGGAATTAACCAGAAAACCTGTTCCCGTTGTGGTCCACAGATAATTATTTGAATAACTGACTGAAGCGCCGGAAACCGTATGTGAACCCTGGGTCACACAGGAAGAGATATCTGCACCTGCATCAACGACAGGCTGGCGATCAATGGTAAGCACCATTGAGGAACTTGCATTACCACATGGGCTTACGCCTGAGGCCATCAGCGTCAGGGTCACCGATCCGTTGGAAATGTCTGTCAAACTCGGCGTGTAAACAGGATCTTCAATAAATAAATTACTGAATGTACCGGTTCCGTTAGTGATCCAAAGGAGGCTCTGGTAATCCGATGCGCTGCCGTTGAGTTGGTATTGCCGGTCAGACTCACAGATTCTGCCATTAGGGCCAGCGCTGACTGTGGGAGCTTCGAGCACGATCACCTCTGCACATTCGGATATAAGGTCGTCGCACAAAGATCCTGTCTGACTTATCACTACCCTGTAATACACTGATTCATTAAGTGCAGGGGAGGTATAGGCATTTGTGGTGGCACCGCTGATTGGAACGAATATTCCGGCACATCCCGAGGTGTTTGACTCCCATTGGTAGGTAAGGGGTACCATTCCGTTGACAGCAATCACTGCCATCGAATGGGAGGAACCTGAACACAAGGTTGTTCCCTGAGGTTGACCGGTTATCACGGCACTTTCATTAAAGTATAGGGTGGTGGAAGAAACTGCATTGGCACAACTGCCCACTCCTTCTGCGGTGAGGGTCAGGGTTATCAAACCAATTTGTCCATTAGCGGGAGTATATGTTGGAGTCAGTGTAGCCGCTCCGGAAAGTACACCCGGTCCGGGTGCGGTCCAATACCAGGATGAAGCATTGGCCACTGAAGCGCCGCTGATGGTAAAGGGTTGGCCCTGACAGGCTGTACCGCCGGGTCCTGCGTTGGCTGTGGGTGCATTCGTAAAATTGAGGGTCATGGAATCGGAGTCAGCCGGACATGGTGAATTACCGCTTGCAGAAAGGGTTAGGGTGACTGATCCGGAGGCATAGTCAGATGTTGAGGGAATATATCTGGGATTCATTGAACCGGCGGTGATGAAAGTTCCCGAACCACTGGTTTCCCATAAAAGGCTGGAGTAATTGGATGCATAAGCGCCGGTGATGATATAGGTATCCCCGGAGCATATCGTGTCATCGGGTCCGGCCGTCACGGTAACCGGTAATGAAACATTCACCGCAACGCATGAAGAGACTACAGGCTCGCAGGTATCGCCATTCTGGCGGATAATCACACGGTACCAGGTGGTTTGCATAATTGGGTCCGTCGTGTATGGATTTCCCGTTGCACCGCCGATATCAGCAAAGGCTCCATGGCAACCCACTGTGTTGGATTGCCACTGATAGGACAATGGCTGAGAACCTCCCGTAACAGTTACCGAAAGATTATGGGTACCTGTCCGGCAGAGATCTGTACCTGTGGGTTGTGCTGTAATGACCGGTTGAGGCAGGAAGTAAAGGATCATGGAATCGCTGTCGGATTGACAGGGGCCACAACAACCGGAGGTTGATGAAATGGTAAGGGTTACATTCCCGGCAGCGATATCAGCATCGCCCGGCGTATAAACAGGATGCAGGATACCGGCGTTGTTAAAGGTCCCTGTTCCGCTGGTGGTCCAAATAATTGTGGAGCAGTTCAGTGTGTCTGCACCGGCAAGGGTATATACCGAACTACTGCAGATGGTATCATCCGGGCCTGCGTAGACTTCGGGTGGGCTGGTCAGTTCAAACACCACCTCATCCTGTTGTGATATACAACTTCCATTGGAGATGGTCCAGGCAAAGACATAGGTACCTTCGGCCGGAAATGAGACATCAGAACCAGGATCGTTGGGGTAGGTAATTGCCGCCGTCGGGGGGCCATTTTTTTGGGTCCAGGTGCCGATGCCGTATGAGGGGGTATTCCCTCTCAGGTTTGTAACAAATGGAGAAGTTGTCATACACAATTCCTGATCAACACCAGCATTGGGCATTGTTGGGAAATGGAGGTTGAACACCTGGACTTCATCATAATTTGTACAGGTAATTCCGTTATAAGGCGTTGTCACAGTATACCTGAAAACGTAGGGTATCGTTTCATGTGGCTGCAATCCTGTAACCGTGGCAACCGGGGAATTGGCCGGGGAAGGCACCACTACCGGTGTTCCCGGTGGACGTGATACAAGTGTCCAGGCACCGGTTGCACCACCGGTAGGCCAGTTTCCTGCCAATATGGTCATGGTTTGCTGACACAACTGCTGATCTTCACCTGCATCAGCCAACTGACCGACCTGCACGGTAATGAACACGGTATCGTTGGTACAGCAGGGAGTAGCATCGCACCATTGTACGATCACCGTATCGGAACCCGAGAAACCCGGGTCCGGGATATATTCAAAGGATGTTCCGCTTATAAAAGTAAATGTTCCCCCATAAAGCGGGCCTGAAACCGGGATCGGGTTCAGGGTTAACGGACTGCCTTCGGGTGAGTAATCACCGTTCAAAACATTGACGGTTGCACTGATGGCCCGGCAGGTCACTAAAGTTTCGTTGTAAGTCACCGGACAGCAGGTCTCCACTTCGCAGGATGCCACATGCGAGAGCAGCGGGTCGCAAACCGATCCGGTCTGGGTCACCACACAGCGGTACCATGTTGTTCCAGCCATGGAATTGATGCCGGTGTTAAAAGATGCATTGGTAGCACCGATGATATCATCGAACGGACCCGTTTCGTCCACCACGGATGATTGCCACTGATAGGTAAACGTACCTGAACCCCCGGAAGCGGCAACGGACATATCGAAATCATTATTCAGACACACCGTTCCGCTTTGAGGCTGAGAAGTCAGAGAGCCTGTCGGTTTCAATTCATAGGTTACCTGATCGGTAACACTGCTGCAGGAACCATTTCCGGTGGCAGTCATCGTAAGGGTTATAAAACCCAATTGACCGGTGGCCGGGGTATAGGTGGGTGTAAGTGTAGAGGCATTACTGAGAGATCCTGGTCCCGGGGCACTCCAGAGAATGGATGCGGCATTGGACGCGGTAGCATCCGTAACTGTAAATGGTTCCCCTTCGCATACCAGGCCTCCTGTTGTTCCTCCCGAACCAGCATCTATCACTGGTTTAGGTGTTATGTCCAGCAGCATCTGATCCTGGGCAGGGACCGAACAGGGGCTGTTGCCCTGAACCGTCAGGGTGATGGTCACGGTACCGGTTTCTGTTGGGTCGGGAATGTAGGTTGGCGTCAGGGTGGTTGCCCCGGTCAGCGTTCCGTAACCATCTTCTGTCCAGAGTATGGAACTGTAGTTGGAAGCGCTTGTTCCGCTGATGGTATAGTTCTTTCCCTCACAGGTTTCCCCGTTAAGCCCTGCATTCGCAGTGGGTGCAGGGGTGAGGGTGATGGTCATCTGATCGGATGCTGATCCGCAGGGGCTTATTCCCTGACCGGTCAGGCGTAAAATAACCGGACCCGTCTCCCCTGTTCCGAAAGTATAAGTCGGCGTCAGGCTGGTGTCATCTTCAAGACTACCCGTTCCCTGCGTGATGGTCCATAACAGGGAAGAGGTATTGGTGGCAGAAGCGCCTGTGATTTGATATTCTGTTTCTGTGGCACACAGTGTGACATTGCTCCCGGCATCCACTACCGGTATTGGTTGGATAGTCAAACGAATAGTCTCCGAAGCCGGTGGGCATGGAGAATTTCCATAGGCAGTGAGGGTAAGATCGGCATAACCCAGCGCAATATCGCCTGATCCCGGTGTATATACCGGATTCAGCACAATGCTGTTATTGAAATATCCATCCCCTGAGGTAGTCCATTGCAGGGAAGTATAATTGGAAGCAGTAGCTTCGCTCAAGGTTTTTGTTGTACCCTGACAAACGACGGAGGGTGAACCAGCATCCGCTGTTGGCGGTGTCAGCACGGTTATGGTAGCACAGGCTGATACCAGCGGATCGCAATTATTTCCCGTTTGGGTGATAATTACCCTGTAGTAAGTTGTGGTGGTAAGTCCCGTTGCTGTATAGCCGGTATTTGTCGCCCCTGAAATATCGGCAAAGGAGCCTCCGCAGCCAGTGGTATTCCTCTGCCATTGATAAGAAAGGGAAGCACTGCCGGCTGATACTGTTACCGAAAGGGAATAATCAGATCCGGAACAAACCGAAGTCCCGGAAGGTTGTGTAGTGATGGAGGCACTTTCCCTGAACTCAACTATGGCATTATCAGACACACTGGCGCATGAACCATTTCCAGTTGCCGTTAGGGTAAGAGTCACAAAACCAATTTGTCCGGATGCCGGAGTGTAAGTTGGCGTCAGTGAAGTAGCTCCGGTAAGTATCCCGGGACCGGGCGCTGTCCAGAGATAGGAAGCTGCGTTGGTCACAGAAGCGCCTGCAGGTACTGTATAAGCTTTACCTTCACAGGTAAAGCCATCACTGCCGGCATTTACCACCGGTTTAGGGGTGATCTGCAGATACATGGTATCCACAGCCGGTCCGCACGGGGCATTTCCCTGGGCGGTGAGCACAATGGTCACGGTTCCTGTCTCTTCTGAAAGAGGCACATAGGTTGGTGTCAGGGTAGTAGCTCCGGTGAGGTATCCGGTTCCATTTTCTGTCCAGAGAATAGAGCTGTAGTTGTTCGCAGCCGTACCCGTCAGGGTATAGTTTACATCTTCGCAGGTTGATGCGTCAGGTCCCGCGTTGGCAGTTGGAGGGAGGGAAACGATAACCGGTACGCAGGCTGACTGTACTTCTGTACATCCGACACCATCTGCCCAGACCCTTACACGATAATAGGTGGTCTGGGTCAGCAAAGGTGTTGTGTAACTGTTACCGGTGGCACCGGGAATATCGGCAAGCATGCCGCATCCAAGGGTTCCTGATTGCCATTGGTAACGCAAGGACGGAGTTCCCCCGGTTGCGGTTACGCTCATCGTATGGCTTTGTCCGCTGCACAGGGTCGTGCCCGAAGGATCAGACACGGCAGGATTTGCCACGACCACCAGGGCAGCTTCTGCAGAGGTTAATTGACAGTCAGGAGTATAAACATTGATAATACATCGGTAATAATGGGTTCCGACGGACAATGATGGCCCGGCCGTATAGGTGGAATTGGTGGCCAGCGGGATATCGCTGAAGCCGCTTCCCGAGGTCAGGGAATACTGCCACTGGTAGGTTGGCGGTACCGAACCAAAATCGGTGACTGACACCGAAACCAAATGGGTACCGTTACGACAGATTGTGCTGCCGGCAGGCTGACCGGAGATCGCAGGGATGAATATGGTCGCGCAATCGGAGTATTCTGATCCGCAATTGCTTCCGCCATCGGAAACCTCGACGCGGAAAGAGGTGGTTGAGGTAAGCGGGCCGGAGGTATAAGCAGCGTTGGTTGCGCCTGTTATGATATTCCAGGTTCCGGCACATAAACCACTCTGAGAATACCATTGGTAGGTATAGTTACCGGTTCCGTAGCTGGCGGCAACCGTACCGTTCCACACCGAACCGGGGCAGAGGCTATCGCCGGCAGGCTGTAGCGAAATTTCCATCGGTTCGTTGACCGTAACGTCAGCCTCCGAGGAGGTAACGGGATTACAGCCATTGCCGGAGGCAGTAACCACACAACGGTATGTATAAACTCCCGACAAGGATATCCCGGCTATGCCAAGGGTTTGCGTTGTTGAGCCTGAATAATCCGCACCCGACGGAGTATCGTTGACGACCGGATCCCAACTTACTCCATTGTAGTACTGCCATTCATAGATCAGAGTGGGTGTCCCACCCGAGGCAACCAATGAAATGCTTGTCGATCCACCGGTACAAATGTCAGCAGGATCTGTTGGCTGAGTGTCAATAGCCGGATCGGGTGCCACGGTGACCGTCACGTTGCTGGAATTGACGGTTCCGCAACCGCTGCCGGTGGCGGAAACAAAGCAACGGTAAAGGTAACTGCCCGGGGCTGTTATTCCGGCCACTGAGAATGTGTTCGACGTGGCTCCTGTATATACTGCTCCTGCGGGTGTCCCGTCAGAAACACTGACCCATGACGCACCATCATAATATTGCCATTGATAATCGAGAACCGGTGTTCCGCCTGAAGCGGTCAGGGTAATATTTGTGGTCGTGCCACCAACGCAGATAGGATCCGGGCTGACCGGCTGAACAGTAACAGAAGGATCGGCGACAACATTCAGGGTTGAACCGGCGCTGTTGAAATTACATCCCTGGGGTGAGTTGTTGGTGGTAAGACGATATTGCCAGTTACCAGCAGCAGTGATGCCGCTGATGGTCATCGAATTGGTATTGAATCCCGTATAGGTTGCCCCTGCAGGTGTATTGTTGGCAGTATTAACCCAGGAAGCACCATTATAATATTGCCAGCGATAGGTGGGCGTTCCGGTACCGCCACTGATAGTGCTGCTTACCACAGTGCTTCCTCCTGCACAAATGGAGGAATTGGTAAACGAGGGCACCGAAAGGATCGGATCAGGCACAACGGTCACCGTCACTTCATTGGTGGTTATGCCATCGCAGTTGCTGCCACTGGCCGTTATCAGGCATCGGTAGAGATATGATCCGCTCAGGGATATCCCGGCAACGCGGAAAGTATTGGTGGTTGCACCGGTATAAGATGACCCCGCGGGCGTTCCGTTTGCCACGTTATTCCAGGAACTTCCGTTATAATATTGCCACTGATAGTTCAGCGTCGGGGTTCCCCCGGTAGCAGTGACCACCATATTGGAGGTAGTCCCGCCCACACAAATATCCGATGGCGAAACCGGCTGTCCGGAAATCACCGGATCGGGGACGACATGCACAACCGATACGTTCGACTGAAGGGTGCAAACTGGTGTAGCTGTAGTAATAATGGTGCGATAGTAAGTTGTGGCCGATAATCCGGGTGTTGTATAGTTCTGATTGGTAGCCCCTGAAATATCGGACCACGGGCCACTGCGGGATGTGGACTCCTGCCATTGGTAGCTATAAGTTGCCGTTCCACCATCGGAAGAAGCAGTGACCGACAGGTTAGCAGTACCGTCCACACAAACCGTGGTGGAATCAGTCGGATGGGCAGTGATATAAGGAATATGCACTGTAACACACTCTGATGTGAGCGCGTTACACGCTGCACCGCTTTGACTGACCAACACACGGTAAGATGTTGTTGCCGAAAGGGTTTGGGTAGTATATCCGGCATTGGTCGCTCCGCTGATGTTGCTCCAGGAAGGAGATGCACAGGTGCCGGTGCTTTGTTGCCATTGATAGGAGGTAGTGCCGGAACCACCCGATACTGCCACCGTCATCGGATGGGTATCACCCGAACAAATCGTTGCGCCGACCGGCTGGGTATCAATCACCGGATCGGCCGATACAGTGATGGTCATGCAATTGGAAACAATGGGTCCGCAACCGGTCCCTGTCTGGGTGACCACACACCGGTAATAATAGGTATCCGTCATGAGACTGCCGGTTTGATACGTTGATGTTGTCGCTCCGGTGATATCACCCCATGTGCCTGAACAGTCCAGATCGCTTTCCTGCCACTGATAACCGTACAATCCAACTCCGCCTGAGACAGTAACGAACAAACTGGCCTCCCCTCCCTCGCACATACTTATATCCCCAGACTGTGTATCGAATACAGGATCATTTACTGCCTGAACCAGTGCAGTACCTGAAGTGATCGTACAAACCGGTGTAACAATGTCAGTCACAGTGATAATGCACCGATAATAATGGTTGCCGGTCAGCAATGGCGGATCGGTAGTATAACTGTTATCGGTAGCGCCGGAAATGGCACCCCATGAACCCGATATGCCTGTGGTGCTGTATTCCCATTGATACTGAAGGGTTGCCGTGGCGTTATCAAGTGTCACCGACATGGTATGGGTCCCGCCTGTGCAAATGATGGCTCCGGTAGGCTGCGTTGTAATACGCGGCACATTGACTGTGGTGCAGGCTGATACCATCGGGTCACATCCTTGGCCCGATTGACCCACCAACACCCGATACGAAGTTGTCAGCGCCGGATTGGCGCTGTATGTGCTATTGGTAGCGCCGCTGACCGGCACCCAGAAGGGTGCTGCACAGGTACCGGTACTCCTTTGCCATTGATAGGTAAAGGTTCCTGTACCGCCTGAAGCAGTCACCGAGAGGTCTATCCCGACACCCGGACATGCAATGCCACCCACGGGCTCTGCCGTAATGGATGGATCCGGGGCAACAGTCACATGGGCTACTGATGAGACCACATCACCGCATTGTACGATGACACGGTAGTACATATCGGTAGACAAAGGATCTGTATTATAAACAGAGCCTGTTGCACCTGCAATGATACTCCATGGATCACTTCCTGTTGCACTGGATTCCCACTGGTAGGTATAACTGCCCGGACCTCCACCACCGGAAGCAACCACGCTAAGCGTTGCAGTTCCTCCGTTGCAAATCGTTTCATCTACAGGACCTGTCAACATTACCGGAGGATCTTTCACAATCTGAACGGTGTCGGTGCTGATGCAACTTCCCCCTGTGGATACTGTCCAAACCAAAGTATATGCACCGAGCGAAGTGAGTCCCCTGACTTTGGTCGCCGGATCGTTTGGATTATCAAATGTAAGGATGGCCGGAGTTACACCCACCTGGCTCCATGTTCCCGTACCAGACGATGGTGGTGTGGCAGCCATTACCGTAGTGTCGGCCAGGGTGCAGATGAGCTGATTCGGCCCTGCGATGGCCACGGAGGGACTAGGGCTGACAATATACTCTACCGTATCTGACAATGAAGGACATAGCGGACTCATCGTCACACTCCATGTAAATTGGTATGTCCCCAGATTGAGATTCGAAAGCAGGGAGGTTGGACTGTGAATATCCTGAATATTCGCAGTGGTCGGACCGGCAATTTGCTGCCAGGTTCCGGTACCTTTTTCAGGGGCAGTAGCATTCAGCCTTATCTGGTTGAACACGCAAACCGACGTATCATTGCCGGCAACTGCCGGGGAAGGAGAAGCGAATACAGATACTCTGACGGTATCACGCAGGGTACATGCATCCCGCGTGGAAGACCATACAAAGAAATACTCTCCGGTTTCGGTTGGTTTAAATGTAGAAATCGCCGTTACCGTGTCACAACCATCGGTGGCGGTAAAAGTAACGGTCCTGGTATCGGTACAAGTGGCCGGGGGAGATAAATTGGTGTGCGTCACCACCGGAACACCGCATCCACCGGTGGCATAGGCCTGGTTCAGCCAATTATAATATTCATTGGACAATTCGGCCGGAGTCAAGCACTCTGTACCCGTATAATTAGGTGGTGCATACAAGGAAAGTGTTGAAGAAGGTTCATTCACAATGAATGACCGGGTTATGATGGTTTCATAAGGTTCACAATCGCTGGAATAGGTGAATATCACATTGGTAACCCCGCCGCAGGCGTCCGGGGCCTTTCCGGCTCCGTCATTGGACAGGACTCCACTGCAACCACCCGAGGCGCTGGCACCGCTTAACCAGGCTTCGTATTCATCGTTCACATCTTCCTGGGTACTGCAGGAAGCCACCGTATGGTTAACCGGTATCCGCATCAGGATCTCCAGAGCCTCCATGACGGTAAAGGTGGCGTTGCAGGTGGTGATAAAGGGTTCGCAGCTACTGGTATAGGTGAAGGTCACCGTAACGGTTCCACCGCACGCATCAGGCGCTCCGGTACTGTTGTTGGTCAGTACACCCCCGCATCCGCCGCTGGCTGAGGCAGTGGCAAGCCAGTCAGCATATTGTGCGTCAATGGATGACTGATCCTGGCAAAATGCGACTGTGGTATTGGAAGGGCAATTCAGCACTACAGGGGGGTCATTGGTTACCCTGAAACTGCTGGTGCAGGTTACAGGAGATTCGCAATCGCTGAGGACAGTCCAGGTCACTACCGCGATCCCTCCCGCTTCGGAGGGAGCGCCAATACTATTGTCACTGAGTGAAACATTGCATCCTCCCGATACGGACGCAGAAGCGAGCCATGCTGCATAGGCAGCATCCACTGCTGGTTGTCCCTGGCCGGGTACCATTACTTCCGGGGCAGGACAACTGAGTTGCACCGGCGGAGCAGGCGTTACAGCATAGGTGGCAATACACACCACCGTATCCTGACATTCGCTGATTGCTGTAAAGGTAATGGTAACACTGCCACCGCAGGCTGCCGGAGCGCCTGCCGCATCATTCGACAGGGTTGTGTTGCATCCGCCGCCTGCCGAGGCCGAAGCCAGCCATGAGGCAAAGTCGGCATCGATGGCCGCCTGTGACTGACATGCGTTTCGGGTCACGTCCGCCGGACAGTTCAATACCACCGGTGAGGGAGGGGTAACTATGAATGTCTTGGTACAATTGGTAATAAACGGCACACAATCACTGTTGTAAGTAAAAATGACTTCCCTTCGGTCCCCGCAGGCCGAAGGGGTACCGGAACTGTTATTTGAAAGAGTGCCGTTACATCCTCCACTGCCGGAAGCGGTTGTTAGCCAATTATTATAATAGGTATCAACCAACGCCTGTGACAGACAGGAGGAAAGTTCCACATCTCCGGGACAAGTAAAATCGACCTTTTGAGAGGAATAAAGGTTGCTGATCCCGGTAGTGGGTGAGGATGAATCGGCAATGACTGCGATGGAAGGCGAGGTTCCCACCTGGTACCATTCACCGACCGACGGGGCGGTTATCACATTTCCGGCCATGACAGTGGAATCTGAAGGGCTGCAGACCGCCTGGTCGGGTCCGGCCAGGGGTGTTTCAGGATTGGGATAGGTGGTCAGCTCAACCGTATCGCGGCAAATGTCGCAAATGCCGTTTTCAACGGTCCAGACCAGTACAATGGATGCACCGGGTGTCAGGTTGGTAACCTGTGACCCCGGCAGGTTTAGCGAGACGATCGTGGCCGCAGGACCTGAAATCTGGCTCCAGGTTCCAATTCCATAAACAGGAACATCAGCATTCATATAGGTTTCGGTACCGCAAACACCCTGATCAGGCCCGGCAGAACAAGGCGAAGGGGAGCCTGCATTATCGATACGTACCTCATCCGCATTGCTGCAACCTCCATCGGTGATCGTCCACCTGAAAACATACTCATACCCTG
>CAYLVY010000056.1:0-22927 GCA_964387205.1 uncultured Draconibacterium sp. | reverse complement strand
CCGACCCCCACGTCCCGAACGTGGTGCGCTAGCCAACTGCGCTACATCCCGATATGGTAAGAACATTTTAAAAGGGCTGCAAATTTAACCATTTTTTCTTTCATCTGGCAAACCTCATAAAAAAACTCCGGTATTGCTCTTTTTGGTAACTTTGCCCCAAACTCATATTCAGTGATATATAACCATGACATCTACTCAGCTATCTGCCCGCATGCTACACCTCCTTGTTTTGTTGATGCTTTGGGGCTGCGGGGGCGAATCCGGCGATAAGGATAAATCAAAAGGTGCACCCCGTACCATGGTTGGCGGGCTCGTGGTAGTCCCCGGAGAACTCCGGAACAATATCATCAGTACAGGTAACATACTTGCCAATGAAGAGGTTGCCGTGCGCAGTGAAATTCCGGGAAAGATCATTTCCGTCCACTTCCGGGAAGGCACCATGGTCACAAAGGATGACCTGTTGGTTAAGACAGACGACCGTGAATTGCAAGCCCAGCTCAAAAAACTTCAGGTAGAAGAGAAACAGGCCGGCGATGAACTTTTCCGCAAGGAAAAACTGCTTGACCTCAAGGCGGTCAGCCAGGAAGAATATGACCTGGCCAACAATGCATTGGGGATTATCAGGGCCCAGATCGAACTCCTTCGTACCCAGATTTCCAAAACCGAGATTACCGCGCCGTTTACCGGGAAAATCGGGTTGCGGCAGGTCAGCCCCGGCGAGTTCATCTCTTCCGCCAACCTCATTGCCCGCCTGCAGCAAACCGATCCGGTCAAGATCGATTTCTCGGTTCCGGAAAAATATCAGCAAAAAATTACGGTCGGGGCGAAAGTGACCTTCCTGATCGAAGGGTCCGACAGTTTGTTTACGGCCACGGTTTATGCCATTGAACCTAAAGTTGATCCCGGAACACGCAATATACAGATCAGGGCACGCTGCGACAATCGACAGGGCATTTTGATCCCCGGCGCATTCGCTCGCGTCATCGTAGCCCTCGACAAATTTTCTGATGCACTGATTGTTCCCTCAGAAGCCATCATCCCGCAGCTTACGGGCGAAAAGGTGATCATCTGCAAAAACGGAAAAGTATTCTCCCGGCCGGTAAAAACAGGAATACGTACAGAAAAGGAGGTTCAGATCCTTGAAGGCATCGAGCCTGGTGATACCGTGATCACTACCGGCCTGCTGCAACTGAAGGAAGGCGCCGATATCAAAGTGAAAATCGCCTCATGAACCTCTCTTCCGTCAGCATCAACCGGCCCGTCCTCGCCACGGTCATCTCCCTGGTGATCGTCCTCTTTGGAGTAATCGGCTATATGTTTCTGGGGATCAGGGAATTTCCCAGTGTTGACCCTCCGGTGGTCACTGTCTCCACCGTTTACACAGGCGCCAACTCCGATGTGATCGAGTCCCAGATCACCGAACCTCTTGAAGAGTCAATCAACGGTATTGCCGGTATCCGTTCGATGACTTCCATCAGCAACGACGGGCGCAGTAACATTATCGTCGAATTTGAACTTGGGGTGGACATGGAAGCGGCTGCCAACGATGTACGCGACCGGGTTTCACGAGCCATCAGAAGTATTCCGCCCGATACCGACCCTCCCATCGTTACCAAATCCGATGCCGATGCCAATCCCATCTATGTGATCACCCTCCAGAGCAATGCCCGTAACCTGATGGAACTGAGCGATATCGCCAACATTGTTTTTAAAGAGCGGCTGCAAACCATTCAGGGAGTGAGCGAAATCAGGATATGGGGGGAGCGGAAATATTCCATCAAACTCCTGCTCGATCCCGGGAAAATGGCAAGTTACAAACTTACCCCCTCCGATGTCCGTTTTGCCCTGAACAGGGAAAACATCGAGCTCCCCAGCGGCAGGATCGAAGGATACCGGACTGAACTGACCATCCGTACACAGGGCCGGTTATCCAATCCTGAAGAGTTCAACAATATGATCATCTCGGAACGGGGTGGTACGGTGATCCGGTTGCGGGATATCGGCATTGCAAGGATGCTCCCGGAAAACGAACGTACCATCATGAAAGGGAACAGCCATATCCCGCAGGTGGCGGTCGCCATCACCCCTCAACCCGGATCGAACCAGATTGAGATCGTGGATGAATGTTATAAAAGGGTTGCCCGGATCAAAAGCGAACTGCCCGAGGATATCACCGTGGGCACTGCCATGGATACTACCCTCAATATCAGGAAGGCTATTCTGGAGGTACAGGAAACCATCCTCATTGCTTTCCTGCTCGTGCTGCTGGTCATCTTCGCTTTCCTGCGCAGCTGGCGGACTACCATCATACCGATCATCGCCATCCCCATCTCCCTGATCAGCGGGTTTTTCATCATGTATGCAGCCGGGTTCTCGATCAACATCCTTACCCTGCTGGGTATCGTGTTGGCTACCGGCCTCGTGGTGGATGATGCCATCGTGGTGCTGGAAAATATCTTTCATAAGATAGAAGGGGGCATGGATCCGATAGAGGCCGGACACAAAGGCTCCAAAGAGATCATCTTTGCCATCCTCTCCACTACCATTACCCTCGCGGCAGTATTCCTGCCCATTATATTCCTGCAGGGGCTGACCGGCAGGTTATTCCGCGAATTCGGCATCGTGGTGGCGGGGACCGTCCTTGTATCAGCGCTGGTCAGCCTCACCCTCACCCCGATGATGAGTGCCCACATGCTGACCAAACCGGAAAGGCATAACTTTCTGTTCAACCTGAGCGAAAAACACCTCAACCGGCTGACAGAAGCTTATAACCGTTCGCTGACCATTTTTGTAAGGAAAAGATGGATGGCAATCGTCATCATGGTGATTTCGATCGGCATGATCCTGGGGATTGGCGCGATTCTTCCCTCCGAACTGGCGCCGATGGAGGATAAAAGCAGGTTGCAGCTTATCTCTACTGCACCGGAAGGGACCTCTTTTGAACTGATGGATCAGTATATGAACCAAATGATCGCCCTGATCGATACCATCCCCGAAAAAGAGACACTCCTGGGGATCACTGCCCCCGGTTTTGGCTCTTCGGGTTCCACCAACTTCGGATTTGTCCGGATAGGCCTGGTAACGCCTGATAAACGGGAACGAAGCCAGCAGGAGATCGCAGATCAGATCAGCAGCATAGTCAGAAAATACAATTTCGCCAGAAGTTATGTCATTCAGGAGCAAACCATCGGAGGAGGTCGCGGAGGCGGGCTGCCGGTTCAATATGTCATCCTGGCTCCTGATTTTGAAAAACTTAAGCAGCATCTTCCGAAATTCATGGAAAAAGCCCAGGCCAATCCGAAATTTCAGGTGGTGGACCTCAACCTGAAATTCAACAAACCTGAGCTATCGGTGGAGATCGACCGTGACAGGGCCAGGACCCTGGGAGTCAATGTCCAGGATATAGCCGAAACGCTTCAGCTCTTTTTCAGCGGGCAACGCTATGGATATTTCATCAAAAACAGCAAACAATATCAGATCATCGGCCAGGCTGACCGCCCAAACCGCGATCAACCCCTTGACCTCAGTTCACTCTACGTCCGGAACAACGCCGGTTTGCTGATCCAGCTCGACAACCTGGTGAAAACCAGGGAGCAAAGCAATCCGCCCCAGTTGTACCGCTACAACCGTTATGTGTCGGCCACCGTATCGGCACAGCCTGCCAGGGGTGTAACGCTGGGCGAAGGGATCGCCGAAATGAGGGCCATCGGGAAATCAACCTTTGACGACAGTTTTTCTTCAGCGCTCGCCGGAGTATCTAAAGAGTATGAAGACAGTTCGGGCAGTCTGCTCTTTGCCCTTGTACTGGCCCTGGTATTGGTTTATCTGATCCTGGCCGCCCAGTTCGAAAGTTTCAGGGACCCTATGACGATCATGTTCACCGTTCCCCTGGCCCTGGCCGGAGCAATGCTTTCACTTCTTCTTTTTGGTCAGACATTAAATATTTTCAGTGAAATCGGAGTGATCGTCCTGATCGGGATCGTCACAAAAAACGGTATCCTGATCGTGGAATTTGCCAACCAGCGCCGGGCCGACGGGATGACCATCCGGGAAGCGGTGATCGATGCCGCCACCCGCAGGCTGAGGCCCATTCTGATGACCAGTCTTGCCACGGCATTAGGGGCCCTGCCTATTGCCATGGCGCTGGGCGCCGCTTCCAAAAGCCGCGTACCCATGGGGATTGTTATCATCGGCGGGCTGATCTTCTCCCTGATCCTGACCCTTTACGTGATCCCTGCACTCTATACGTATATATCCGGGAAAAAGAGATGATGAAAACACTGCTGACCACCGCTATTCTCCTACTGTGGCTCCCACCCGCCTCCTTCAGCCAGACCTTGCTGGAACTCCGTGAAGCGCTGGAGACCGGTCTGTCCAACAACTTCAGTATCAGGCTGCAAAAAAACGATGAAACCATCGCAGGCAACAATAATACCCTTGGAAACGCCGGATTTCTGCCCTCAGTTTCCGTCTCAGTCAGTCAGAATAACACCATCAACACTACCCACCAGGAGCAGTTCAGCGGGACGCTGCGGGATGTGGACAATGCTAAAAACAACTCCCTGAATCTCGGACTACAGGTAAACTGGACCATTTTTGACGGGATGCGCATGTTCGTAAACCGCCGTATGCTGGGCATCCTGGAAGAACTGGGTGTCAATGGCACAACGCTGGTGATGGAAAATTTCGTGGCGGATGCTTCCTCCATGTATTATGCGATTGTGCAGGCAAAAAAGATGGTCAAAGTAGCCAAAGAGGCGCTGGATCTCTCTTCACGCCGCAGGGAGATTGCCGAAGCCAAACTGAAAATCGGCTCCGGATCGCAGTTGATGCTGATGCAATCAACTGTCGACCAGAATGCCGACAGTACCAGACTCCTTCAGCAAATGACCTTGCTTGAAAACCTGAAAACCGATCTGAACCGGCTTCTCGGAAGGGATGTACTCATTCCGTTTGATGTTGCGGATACTATCACATTTTTAGGAATACCCATTACCGATTCGGTCTTTTCCCTTGCCGACCGGCAAAACTCTCAGTTGGCAGCAGCTAGGCTCCGCAGCGATCTGGCACGGTATGAAATCAAAGAAGCACAGGCCGACCGTTATCCGAAATTATCCCTGAACGGCAGTTATGCTTACTCCACCCTGAAAGCCGAAACAGGCTTTCTGAAGCAAAACCAGAGTTACGGGCCTTCATACGGCATCTCCCTGTCTTACAATCTTTTTAATGGATTTAATGTAACCCGAGCTATTCAGAATGCCCGGATCATGCTGAACTCTTCCGACCTGGAAACCGGAGAGATTGCACTCGGCCTCAGGGGCACCCTTGCCAAACTGATGAACCAGCATGCCAGTAACAGCCGGATAGTGGCGCTCCAACAGGAAAATGTGGTGGTTGCCCATGAAAACATGAATATCGCTTTCGAAAAATATAAACTTGGCAGTCTTAACGATCTTGAGCTCAGGGAAATACAACGAAAACTCATTGAAGCCGATTACGAACTGATCGCCGCGCAGTTCGAAGTAAAAAAAATAGAGATCGAAATTTCCAGGTATTGCGGCAACCTTCTGAAAAATGCGGTTTCCGATTAGAAATTCGCAAAGATGCGTTATTTCCGCTCCTTTTCATCGTAAATTTGTTGTAAATACTCACCAATAAAAGAGAGGAAAGGAATCATCATGGAAAACATACTTGCTGAATATCTGCAACGCTCCTTCCCTGAAGAAGGAGCCGCCAGGCCTGCTGTAACCGGACCGGTAGTTACTTTTAGCCGTGAGTTCGGATGTCCGTCGAAACTGACTGCCCAGCTCCTGGTCGAGACCATCAACCGGGATTTGCGGGGAACCGGGGCACCGGTATGGAAATTCATCAGCAAAGAGGTGGTGGAAAATGCCGCGAAGGAGCTTGAAATGCATCCCAGCGACCTGCACTTCATGATGAGTGCCAATGCTCGCGGTCTTTTATCGGATGTACTCGCTTCATTTACCTACTCTTATGTCAGCAGTCACCGGATGAAAAAAACGATCCGGAAGGTGATCACCGAAATAGCCATGAAAGGCCATATGGTCATCGTGGGCAGGGGTGGTGCCGGAGTGTTGCAGGGCTGCACGTCAGCCCTGCATGTTCGTCTTCAGGCTCCGATAGAATGGAGGATCCGTGAGATATGCAGGATCAAGGGGGTTAGCGGAAAAGATGCATTGAAAATGGCAGAGGAAACCGATGAAAAGCGAAGGGCCCTGATTGAAATGGTCTATGGCGCTTCCTTTACCCCTTATCTGTTTGACCTTATGCTGAATTGTGCCACCCTTTCGATGCCGGAGATGGCAGACACGGTTATAGCCCTGATGAAGACCCGAAAACTGCTACCCTGATAAACTGAAACCTTTTCGAATGAAAAAATTATTAACCGGCCTCTTTATCCTGGCCGTCCTGTCGAGCCCGTCGGTTTCCTTCAGCCAGACCTACACGGAAAAGCAGAAACGTATCCTGCGGAAAGAGATCACAGAAGCTTGCCGTCATGCATGGAATGGTTATAAAACCTATGCTGCCGGATACGATGCCCTCCGGCCGGTCAGCAAAAGCGGCCATAACTGGTATCAATTCCCGCTGTTGATGACACCGGTAGATGCCTTTGATACTTTTATCCTGCTGGGAATGAAGAGGGAGGCGAAAGAGGCGGAATCATTCATGTTGTCCGGACTCACTTTTGACCTGGATCAGGAAGTGCAGTTATTTGAGGTCAATATCCGGCTGATCGGCGGTTTGATCTCGGCTTATGAAATTACCGGCAACGCCAGGTACGGAGAGCTGGCGGTCGATCTTGGCAGAAGGCTTTTACCGGCATTCGCAACGCCGACCGGCATGCCTTATCGTTTCGTAAACCTCAGGAGCGGTGCGGTGAGGGACCCTGAGAACAATCCGGCTGAGATCGGCACCTTTCTGCTGGAATTTGGCAAGCTGACGGCCATAACCGGTGATTCTGCTTTCTATCGAACCGCGAAAAAGGCAGCTATGGAGGTATTCCGGCGTCGGAGCGACCTCGACCTGATCGGCACCAGTATCGATATCAATACCGGTAAGTGGCTGAACCGCGAATGTCAGATCGGGGCTCGCCTCGATTCCTATTTTGAATCCCTCTTCAAGGCATGGTTGCTTTTCGGAGATAACGAATGTCTTGAAGCATGGCGCATTCATCACAAAGCGATCATGAAACATATGCTCACCGAAACGAAAAACGGATCCTTTTTCACCAGGGTGGATATGCTTTCGGGGAAAGAGACCCGATCCTGGTACGGTGCCCTGGATGCCTTCTATGCCGGCCTGACGGCGCTTTCCGGTGATACGGCCACCGCGGCACGGATCCAGCAGGGCAACTTCCATATGTGGACCACCTTCAACATCGAACCTGAAGTGTTCAATTTCCGCACCGATTCAATCATCCATCCCGGATACCCGCTCAGGCCCGAGAACCTGGAAAGTTGTTTTTATCTGCTGCGCACCACGGGCGATCATCGATACATGTCAATGGGCGACCGAATGATCCGCGATATCCTGAAATACACCAGAACCGAAGCAGGCTTTGCCTCGGTAAAAGATGTCAGGGATTATTCCCTTTCCGATTCGATGGAGAGTTTTTTCCTGGCTGAAACCCTGAAATATGCCTGGTTGATTTTTGCACCCGAATTCCGACTCAGTCCTGATGAAGGCGTATTCAACACCGAGGCTCATTTCTTCCGTAAAGAGTCGGGGCTCCTTCGTTGATATTTTGTGTACCTTTGCCCGTAATTTTCCATAATTTGACATTCCACGACTTTAATTTTGAAGAGCGCTTGATCGAAGGGATTGAAGCGCTGGGGTTCACGACCGCCACCCCTATTCAGGAACAAGCGATCCCGGCCATTCTGGAAGGAAAGGATCTGATTGGCACGGCTCAGACCGGCACCGGAAAAACAGCGGCTTTTCTCCTTCCCATCATTCAAAAAATAATTGCCATCCCTCATGATGACGTCATTAAAGCGCTGATCATTGTCCCTACCCGGGAACTGGCAACCCAGATCGACCAGCAGATGGAAGGGCTCTCTTACTTTACACCGGTAAGTTCCATCCCCGTTTATGGTGGTACCGACGGCGCCTCTTTTTCGAGGGAAAAAGCAGCCCTTACAAACGGCGCCGATATGGTGATCTGCACCCCCGGCAGGATGATCGCTCATCTCAACATGGGCTATGTGAACCTCTCAGGATTGAAATACCTGATCCTGGATGAAGCCGACCGGATGCTTGACATGGGTTTTCATGATGATATCCTGAAGATCCTTTCGCACGTTCCGTCGGTCCGGCAGACCCTGTGTTTTACCGCTACCATGCCGCCTCCGATGAAGGAACTGGCCAGGAAAATCCTGAACCATCCCCTGGAAATCAGCATTGCTTCGTCTAAACCGGCCGATAACATTCTTCAAATGGCATACGTGGTAAACGATGCCCAGAAGATCCCATTGGTACAGTATCTTTTACAGGATATAAACAACCGCAGCATCCTCATCTTTTGTTCTACTAAAAGTGCCACCAAACAACTTAGTCTTTCACTCCGCAAACTTGGCCTGAATACCGGCGAGATCCACTCCGACCTGGATCAGAGTGAACGGGAGCAGGTGCTGAACCGCTTCAGGAGCAGAAGTCTGAATATTTTGGTTGCTACCGACATACTCTCACGGGGCATTGATATTGAAGATATTGACATGGTCATTAATTATGATGTCCCGAACGAAGGAGAAGATTATATACACCGGATCGGCAGGACCGCCAGGGCCGAGTCGAAAGGTGCCGCCATAACCCTCATCGGAGATAAGGACCACCGCAAATTCGCCAACATCGAACGTTTATTAGGGAAACCCGTATATAAAGGTGTGCTTCCGGCCTTCATGGGAGAAGCCCCTGCATTCAACCCAAACAAACCGGAAGGATTCCGCCGGGGCAGAAAACCGGGAAAAACACGGAGCGGACATTAAGTTTTTTTATCAAGTACCGAATAGTATTCATTTTATCTCTACCTTTGCAGACAATTATTTCTTAATCCATTAAATTATTATGAAAACCGGAAAAGTAAAATTCTTTAATGAGTCAAAAGGATTTGGTTTTATTGTTGACTCAGAATCAGGCAAGGAATACTTTGTTCATGCCTCAGGATTGGTTGATCGCATCCGCGAAAACGATGAAGTCACTTTCGAACTGATCGAAGGTAAAAAAGGATTAAATGCTGTAAACGTTAAACTGGTCTAGGCTTAACCATAAACGATTTTAATCTTCAGAGGCCGTTCCCGAGGGAGCGGCCTTTGTTATTTCATGCTTCCACCTCGCCTCCAGGACACGATAGGGATAACGGGTAATCATCTCCCGGGCATTGGAACACGTGGTTTTATGAATTTTGATTCCCTGGGTCACACTGACAAAAGCATAGATCGGATCCCCCGGCATTGGCTGACAGCATTTGGCAAACTGGTAATGCAACGAACGGATGGATGGATCGATGACCACAAAATCATCACGACCGGCCATGATTCCGGAGACGTTTTCAGGAAATGTGTCCCTGTGAGTGACCAACTCAGTTGCCACTAACGAAACCGGTTCCTCCAGCGCTTTTTTGACTTTCAGTAAATCTCCCTTGCCCTCGCCGAAAAGCTGATAGAGTTCCAGAATATTTTCTCCGCATCCGAAATATTCAGCCAACTTTTTAATGATCACATCGGTGAACTCATAACCCAACGCCGTCACCTTGTTCTTCAGTATCTCCTTGCCCCATTCCGACTCCTTATAACTGTCCATTTTAAGGGCATGTTTGATCCTGGCGATCACACGTGGACTGCGGGCAATTTCGAGCCAGCCCGGATTTGGCCGTTGCGTCCGACTGGTTACAATTTTCACCGTATCCCCGTTTCGGAGCACGTAACGCAATGGCACCATCTTCGCGTTGACCATCGCTCCGGTACAACTGAATCCGATCTCAGTGTGAACGTCGAAAGCAAAATCGAGAACCGTATATCCCGACTTAATCTTCTTCAGATCGCCTTTGGGTGTGAAAATGAAAATATCTTCCGAATACAGTGCCCGCTTTTCTCTTGTAATCGCAGCCTCCGCCAACTGTGATGCAGGCTTTTCCAGCATTTCCCGCAGGACAGCAAACAGATCGGGCCTCATCTCCTGCTTTCCGTCAGATTTGTATCTCCAGTGCGCTGCAAAACCCTTTTCGGCTACTTCATCCATCCGCCGGGTCCGGATCTGAACCTCTACCCAGCGGCCTTCGGGACCAACCACCGTGGTATGCAGTGACTCATATCCGGTCGGCTTCGGAAACGAGATCCAGTCGCGCAATCGCCTGGGATTGGGGGTGTAGGTGTCGGTGACAAGGGAATAGACTTTCCAGCAATCGGCAGCCTCATTTTCAACCTCACCATCCAGAATTATCCGGATGGCAAAAAGGTCATACACCTTATCAAAATCGACCTTTTGCACCTTCATTTTCCGCCGTATGGAGGGAATAGACTTGACCCTGCTTTTGATTTCACAATCGAACCCGTGTTCCTTCAATGATTTACGGATCGGTTTGATGAACTCGTCCGTGTACAGGTCACGATCAGATGCCGTTTCGATCAACTTCCTTCGGATATATTCATACATCTCCGGATCGGCAAATTGCATGGCCAGGTCTTCCAGTTCATTCTTGATCCGGTACAGGCCCAAACGATGGGCAATGGGAATATAGAGCGCCTGGGTCTCCCCCACTACTTTACATTGCTTTTCGTACGGATAGACTCCGAGGTGTCGCATATCAAACAAACGCATTGCGAGACGGATGAGCGTTACCCGGATATCGTCGGAAAGGGTGATGATCAGCCCGATAAAGTTCTCCTTGTTGGTGAAATACTTGGTAGTATCGAGCCTCTCCAGTTTTCCGATCCCCTCAATGAGCCTGCGGGCAGCATTCCCGAATTCCCGGTCAAATTCCTCCGCCACCATCCTGCCACTATCCCAAACATTTTTCAGGATAACACATTTTACGGCATCTCCGCCCAATCCCATATCAACGACCAGTATCCGCGCAGTTTCCAGCACCATGGTGGCGTAGTCGGACTGCCCGTCCCTCTCTGCCTGATGCAGCATCATGGCAAACCCTTTTCGCAGGGCAGAACGCTCCTTCGATAGCGACTCAAATGCCATCAAATCATCCAGTGTGAAAGGTTCTCCCACCTTTCCTCCATATAATTGCTGCATCCTGAACCAACAGTGTTACTTAATATGTTAGATCAACGGAATTTTCTTGTCGATATTACAACCAAAAAGTTGTTCAATTTAGAATTATTCTTAATTTAGTGGCTGAATTTACAAACAAATATAAATACGTGCATAAATGCCCGCTTTTATTTCTCAACACCAAAACCGGCTGTCAATATGTTCAGGATCGAGAGCAAAATAGATGTTAACTCGGAACTCTTCCGGCAAAACAGGCAACAATATCTCAGCCTGCTGGATCAGTACCGTCAAACCCTTGCCCGGATCAGGCTTGGCGGGCCTGAGCAGGCCCGTGCCCGCCATAAGGAGAGGGGAAAATTGCTGGCCCGGGAACGGATCGATCTGTTGGTCGACCGGAATACCCCGTTTATTGAGTTATCACCCCTGGCTGCCTTCGGACTTTATGACGACGGGTTTCCTTCTGCGGGAATTGTAACGGGAATCGGGGTAATCCATGGGATTGAAACCATGATCGTGGCCAACGATGCTACCGTGAAAGGGGGAACCTATGTCAGGGAGACGATCAAAAAACATGTCCGGGCGCAGGAGGTAGCCATGGAAAACAGGCTGCCTTGTGTTTATATGGTGGATTCAGGGGGTGTATTTTTGCCGGAACAGGCCAATGTGTTTCCCGACAAGTACGATTTCGGCAGGTTTTTCTTCAACCAGGCGAGATTGTCAGCGGCAGGCATCCCCCAGATTGCCATTGTGATGGGTTCCTGTACGGCCGGTGGAGCCTATGTTCCGGCAATGAGCGACGAAACCATCATTGTCAGGGAACAGGGTACTATCTTCATCGGTGGGCCGCCATTGGTCAAGGCGGCTACAGGCGAGGAGGTCAGCGCGGAAGAACTTGGCGGCGCCGAAGTACATACCATGATATCCGGCGTAGCCGACCATCTGGCTGAAAACGATGAGCACGCCATTCAGATCTGCCGCAATATTTTTGAAACGATCCGCCGCCGCGAATACCAGGATCTCTCAGTCCAGCCGGCAGAGGCGCCCTATTACGATCCGTTGGAACTTTATGGGATCCTGCCGGTAGACCTTAAAAAACCGGTAGATTCCAAAGAGGTGATCGCCAGGATTGTGGATGGCAGCAAGTTCCATGAATTCAAGGAGCGATATGCCCCGACCCTGACCACCGGTTTTGCGCGCATCATGGGTTTTCCGGTGGGCATTCTGTCGAACAATGGTGTCCTCTTCGGAGAAACAGCCCTCAAGGGGGCCCACTTCGTGGAATTGTGCACCTCCCGTAATATCCCAATCCTTTTTTTGCAAAACATTACAGGATTCATCGTAGGGAAACAATACGAGCGGGGCGGGATTGCCCGAGACGGCGCCAAATTTGTCCATGCCGTCGCCAATGCCAATGTCCCGAAATTTACCGTAGTCTTTGGCGGCTCTTTTGGCGCAGGCAACTACGCCATGGCAGGGCGTGCTTACGAACCCCGTTTCCTTTTTATGTACCCCAACTCCAAGATCTCCGTAATGGGAGGCGAGCAGGCTGCCGGTGTGCTGGTCACCGTCAAGGAGGAACAACTGGCCGCGGCCGGAAAAACCCTTCCCCGGGAAGAGCGGGAAAAGATGCGGCAAACCATCCTGAAAAAATATGAAGAGGAAGGATCGGCCTATTTCAGTACTGCAAGGTTATGGGACGACGGGATCATAGATCCGGTGGATACCCGTAAAATTCTGGGACTGGCCATCGCCATCTCCGCCAACAAGCAATATGAACAAACCCGTTACGGGATCTTCCGTATGTAATTTCCATGAACATGAAACGATATAAAACACTGGAAAAAAGCCTTCAAAACGGGGTATTGACCATCTGGCTCAACCGGCCGGAGGTGCACAATGCCTTTAATGAAACCATGCTGAATGAGCTGACGGAGAGTTTTGAGGAGGCGGGCGACGATATTTTCTGCATTATCCTCAGGGGCCGGGGCAGATCTTTTTGCGCCGGTGTAGACCTTAACTGGATGAAAGCAGTTTCACACAACAGTTACGAAAAGAACTACACCGAAAGTCTGCTTCTTTCCAGGTGCTTTCTCACGATTTACAGGTGTCCGAAACCCACCATCGCCTTGGTTCACGGAGTTTCGCTGGGGGGAGCCAATGGTTTGCTTTCTGCCTGCGACATTGCCTGTTGTGCCGATGATGCCACTTTCTCGCTGAGCGAAGTCAAGATCGGCATCGTTCCGGCCTGTATATCACCGTATGTGATAAAAAGAGTCGGGGAATATGGCGCCAGGGAACTTATGCTGACGGGCAAGCGGATCAACGGTATAGAAGCGGCCTCCTTCCGGCTGGTCAATCACTCCTTTCCGGCCGGTCAATTGGAGGAAGAGCTGGAAGCCCTGATCAATCTCCTGCGCAGCAGCGGGCCCAAAGCGATGAGCCATTGCAAGCAACTCATCCATGAAGTTTCCAATAACCTTACCCTCATGGAAGCGTACGATTATACAGCCCGAATGATTGCCGACATTCGCGCGTCGGAAGAGGGACAGGAGGGAATGAATGCATTTCTCGAAAAACGTAAACCGAACTGGATCAAGTAATATGAGCCGAATTAAAAAAATTCTCATCGCCAACCGGGGTGAAATTGCGGTCAGGGTGATCCGCACTGCCCGCAACCTGGGTATTCGCACAGTGGCTGTTTATTCTGCAGTGGATGCCGACTCCCTACATGTGGTTGCTGCCGATGAAGCATGGTGCATCGGTAAGGCCGAACTTAATGAGACCTACCTGAATATCAAGGCCATCGTGGAAGTCGCTGTCAGGACCGGATGCGATGCCATTCATCCCGGATATGGTTTCCTGGCTGAAAATGCTGCTTTTGTCAGGGCATGTGTGGAAGCCGGTGTCATCTTTATCGGACCCGATACCGAATCGATGCGCATCATGGGCAATAAGATCGAGGCGCGTGATTTTGTCAGAAAGACCGGTATTCCCATGACCGCCGGCATATCGGGCACTCCCGCGGAACTGAAAGCCGCTGCGGCCTCCATCGGGTTTCCGGTGTTGTTGAAAGCCGCTGCCGGAGGGGGGGGTAAGGGTATGAAGATCGTTTACCGTGAAGAAGAACTGGACGAAGCGATCGGATCAGCCGCCCGGCAGGCCAAAGCCTATTTTGGTGATGATACCGTGTATATCGAAAAATACATCGAAGAACCCCGGCATATCGAAATTCAAATCCTCGGAGATCACTTTGGCAATGTCATACACCTCTTTGAACGCGAATGTTCGATCCAGCGACGCTATCAAAAAATCATCGAAGAATCGCCTTCGCCCACCCTGACCCCGGAGGTAAGGGAACAAATGGGATCGGCAGCCGTGGCCATTGGCAAGGCTATCGGATACCGGAATGCCGGAACCATCGAATTTCTTGTAGATAAAGACCTTCATTTCTATTTTCTGGAGATGAATACCCGGATACAGGTAGAACATCCGGTCACGGAAATGGTCACCGGAATCGACATCGTGGAAGAACAGATCCTGATCGCCTCCGGTGTGCCGCTGCGATACCGGCAGGATGAGGTAATGCAGCGCGGGCATGCCATTGAATGCCGCGTCTATGCTGAGGATCCAGCCGAAAACTTTGCCCCCTCCCCCGGAAAAATGACCCTTTATCACGAACCCCGCCTTCCCGGGATCCGCATCGATACCGGTATAACGGCCAAAACGGAGATCAAGAGCCTTTTTGACCCCATGATCTGCAAACTGATCGCTACGGGGAAAGACCGGCATGATGCCGCGCATCAGATGCTGCTGGCCTTGCAGGATTACACGATACACGGGATTAAAAATAATATCCTGTTCCTGAAAGCGGTCCTGGAATCGGAAGCTTTTACAGAGAATGCAATTTCCACCCGTTTTTGTGATGAACATACAGGTACGCTGAATGCCTCTATTGTGGCTGAACGGGTAAAAATACCGCTTCCAGTACCGGTGATCGGTTACCTGGTCGGTACGCTGAACAAAGCAAACCAAATCCTTGCATCCCATGAAAAACCAGGCCAAATCTGGCAGGAAACAGGTTTCTGGAGAAACCGCATGGAGATCAGAATTTTTTGTGACGAGAAAGAGGTAAATGTCTATCTGCCCGGCTATCATTCAACCGGATATCATTTCCGTACCGAGGAAACGGATTTTATTGTCACACCTTTGACCATTGATCCCCAACATGTGGCATTCATCCTGAATAACCGCCATTATCATCTCCGGATTTCGGAAAAAGGGGGCAATGAAGCGATGGTCAGCCTCGACGGTCATCTGTTTCACCTCAGGCGAAATGACCTGCTCCCGGAAGCGGCGGTGGCATCGGGTTTCGATCGTCATGGGTCCGACAGTCTGACCGTGATTACACCTATGCCCGGTAAAGTGATCCGGATCATGGTGGCGCAGGGAGATATGGTAAACAAAGGCGACGGCCTGCTGATCATCGAAGCGATGAAGATGGAAAACCTTATCGTTTCACCCCGCGACGGAAGGATAAAAGAGATCCGGGTCGTTGCAGGCGACAGGGTAGAGAGCAACCAGGGGGTAGTGGAATTTGAAGAGTGACCGTTACATGGAATGATCTATAACAAAAACAATCTGCACATATGAATTATCCAAAAAAAGTGACCATTGGGGATATTACCGTAAGGGACGGATTTCAGCATGAAGAAATTTTTATCCCCACCGATGCAAAGTTATGGCTTGCCGAGCAGTTGATACTGGCCGGATTCAGGCACATTGAACTCACCAATCTTGGAAATCCCACCGGCATGCCCCAGTTCAGGGATGCTGATGAATTGCTGAAACGTCTGCGCAGCAGCAAGGTTGTGGCTTCACTGCTTGGCGAGGTTTCCGTAACCTGCATTACCATCAGGGAGAAAGCCATCGAAAGGGCTATCCGCGCCAGGCAGGAGGGTTGGGGCCCTGACCGGATCCTGCTTATGGTTTCCACCAGTGAATCCCATCACCGGAAAAACTCGGGGCTCAGCCTGGAAGATTACTGGAAAATGGCGGAGAAGTACATCCCGATGGCCCGTGACGCCGGTCTGAAAGTGAACGGCACTGTGAGTACCATCTGGGGCTGCCCCATCGAAGGGCCTACCAAAATGGAGAAAGCCATTGAATTTACCAAGCGTTGGCTCGATATCGGGGTGAGCGACGTTGAGCATGCCGACCACGACGGTTCCGCCTCTCCCGACAGGGTCTATCGCTATTATTCCATGCTTCTCGATTCGGGTGTAAAGGTAGAGAAGCAGATCGTTCACTTTCATACCACGCGCGGCTGGGGTTTGGCCAATGTGCTGGCGGCGCTGCAGGCAGGTATGGTCAATTATGAATCGACCATGGGCGGGATCGGCGGCCAACCGGCCAATTTCGTCAGCGGGGTCCCGGTGGCAGGTACGGGAAGTTACTATTACAAAGAACCCAACCTGGTAGGACTGGTTTCCACCGAAGATGTGGTGGTGATGATGGACGAAATGGGGATCGACACCCAACTGGACGTGGATAAAGTGCTGGAAATCGGTTCCATGGTGGAACGAATCGTTGGCAGACGTCTTCGGTCCGAATCGATTAAGAATGGAAGAATTCCTAAATCTCTGACCGGAAGAGGATGATCAGGATCATAGAATCACCAAGAGAAGGAATGCAGGGGTTTAACCGGATCATTCCCACTTATCAGAAGGTGCGGTATGTTGATTCCCTGCTGCGGGTCGGTTTTGATACGGTGGAAACAGGCAGTATTGTATCCCCGAAACTGATCCCGCAGATGGCCGATTCGCTGGAGGTGCTGAAGCATCTTGAACCTCCGCAAGGCAGCCGGATGATGATGCTGGCGGTGAACAGAAAAGGTGCCGGGATCATCGCCCCGATTCCGGCTGTTACTCACTTATCTTATCCCTTCTCCTTCACCCCCACATTTCTAAAACACAATGTCAACAGCACCGTAGAGGATTCCTTTGATACCGTCCGGGATGTGCTTTCACTTTGCCGGGAACACGGAAAAACAGCCGTGGTTTATATCTCCATGGCCTTTGGAAACCCGTATGGTGATCCCTGGAATGCCGGTATGCTGGTCGAATGGGTATCCCGCCTTCACGAAGCCGGGACCAGGATCATCCCCCTATCAAACGTATCAACAGAGATCGACCCTGAACTGATTTCGGAGGTCTATTCCATGCTGATCCCGATGTTTCCTGAAGTGGAATTCGGATTGCACCTGCATACTTCCAACAGGGATTGGTATGACAAGGTCAAAGCTGCATGGGATGCAGGATGCCGACGTTTCGACGGGGTGATCAACGGATGGGGAGGATGCCCGATGGCTGGCAGAGAGATGCTTGGGAACCTTAAAACAGAAAATTTACTCCTGTTCGCGGAACGGGAAGGTATTGCCACAGGTATCAACCTTGACGCCATGATGGAGGTTTACGGACTGGCACATGAGGTTTTTAAACCAGAAATTGAAAATTAACCAAAACAAATAACCTATGATCTTACAGGAGGAGCATCATTTAATAAGAAAATCGGTCCGCGATTTTGCGGAAAGGGAGGTGAAACCTCTGGCAAAGGAGTTGGATGAAACAGGGACATTCTCTGTTCACCTGACCAAACGAATGGGAGAACTGGGATTCTTTGGTTTGCGGACTCCTGCCGAATATGGTGGTCTGGATATGGATACCCTTGCTTATGTGATCGCGGTAGAAGAACTGGCGCGGATAGACAGTTCGCAGGCAGCGACGCTCGCTGCGCACATCTCTCTGGGTATCGGCCCGATCATGCATTACGGCAATGCCGGGCAGAAAGAAAAATACCTGGGAAGGCTCTCCACCGGCGACGCTTTATGGGCATTCGGCCTTACCGAGCCCGATGCCGGGAGTGATTCCAGGGGAACCAAAACCACGGCCAGGATCGAAGGGGATGAATGGGTGATCAACGGATCGAAGATCTTTATCACCAATGGCGCTTCAGATATCAATATCGGGGCCACGGTACAGGTGGTCACCGGTGACATCAGCGGTCAGAAAGAGTTCACTACCATCCTGGTGGATGCCGATACACCCGGCTTCCGGAGGGTCCCTATGCATGGGAAAATGATGTGGCGCGCTTCAGATACTGCGCAACTTTTCTTTGACGACTGTCGTGTACCCCTTGCCAATACACTCGGCAAAAGGGGCGAAGGCAGCAGGATCATGCTCAGTACCCTCGACAGCGGCCGGCTGGCTATTGCGGCCATGGGGCTGGGCCTAGCCCAGGGAGCCTTTGAAATGGCGATGGCCTATGCCAAGTCGCGCCGGCAATTCGGGAAACCTGTTGCCCAGTTCCAGGTCAATGCATTCAAACTGGCTGATATGGCCACCAAAATCGAACTGGCCAGAAACCTGCTGTATAAAGGTGCCTGGCTGAAATCGAACAGCCAGCCCTTCGCCAAGGAAGCTGCCATGGCTAAACTCTATTGTTCGGAAATAGCGCGGGAAGTGGCAGACGAAGCGGTTCAACTGCATGGCGGTTACGGCCTGATGAAAGACTATGATATCGAAAGATTTTACCGCGACCAGCGGCTGCTCCAGATTGGCGAAGGCACTTCCGAGATCCAGCGGATGGTTATTTCCAGATACATAGGTTGCTACGACGAATAAAAAAGGCCGCCCCTAAACCGGGACAGCCTTGTTTCATTCTTAACCTCTGTATTTACAGCCAAAGATACACGGTCCCCGACTGATTGTTCCGCTGCCAGTCCAGACGGTATTTAGTCGGACATTCTCCCGGCAGTGCAAGCTGATTGTTGCTGTTAAAACCGAATGTCAGCGTGGCGCTCTTACTATCAGATGGAATGGCATGCCTCTTGACTCCCCCTATCGGATCCCAGTTACATACCTGACGAATAACCACAGGCTGCAGGATCTGCGTGAAAAATTCCTCGCCCTGACGGTTAACACCCCAAACCAACAAGTCATTGTACGGAGCTATCGACCCGAAACCGGTATTGGTGATGATCAGGTTCTGTGGAGGATTACCGGTATAAGTGCTTTGTCTGGCCACATGCCAGGTTTTGGTGGTGTTGTCATCGAAGGTTACCTGGGTATGGCCATACAAACGGTGCACAATCGCCATATAAGGGTTCCCCAACTGCCATATCACGCCACCGGAAACATTATGCAAAGTTTTGACACTGTTCAGGGTAATTGATTTTTGTGTCGCTACACGGGTAATGGTAAAATTAATATGACGAACCCGTACCTTTACATCCTGGGTCCACCATGGCACACCGAAAGGCCTTCTGATCTCCACCTTACCGGTGCGGTAACGGGTACCACTGCAATTCAATCCATTATAAGTAATGTAAATAGTAATGGTATCGTTGACCACTGCCGTGGAATCGATGGTAGCATTACAGGGCAGGACATCGGTTGCTTTCAGGTTTCCCCCCTTGGAAAGAATGGCATTGACATCGTTCATGGTCTCATCCGTCGCCATCTCCACAGCTTCTTCATCCTTGGACAGTTGTTGCAGGGAGGCCGGATCGGCATTAGGTTCATTTTCTTTGTCCTTTTTGCAACCGGTCAGGCTTATGCTTAGGACAGTCAGCATTAATACTGCGTAAAATAAGATTCTTTTGGTTTTCATCGGATTGTTTTTTTGGATTGGGTTTTCTGGTTTTGGTGATTATACACCATGACCGGATACTACCCTGACGAATAACTATTTTTTTTTAATGAAATGACACCAGATAACCACCACGGGTTCCTCCTTCAGGCCCAAGCTCAATTTTTTTGTCGGCATGACTGATCACCGCCGGATCATTCTCGGCTATGATCAGCGTGTGACCCTCGTCTGCCAGCTTGCCGAATAGCAACATCAATTTGCTGACATCATGGGGATGCAGGCCCGTAGCGGGTTCATCAAAAAGATACAATGCCCTTCCCCTGACAGGTTTTAACAAATCGGCAGTCAGACGAAGCCGCTGCGCCTCTCCTCCCGAAAGGGTATTCAGGGGCTGTCCCAATCGCAGGTAACCGAGTCCGGTTTCTTTCAAAACGGAAAGGATGGCTGAGGGTTTCTTCAGGTCGTGGAAAAGTTCGGCTGCTTTTTCGACGTTCAGGTCCAGAATTCCGGCTATATGGTTCCCTCGAATCTTTACCTCCAGTATTTCGGGAAGATACCTCATTCCCTGGCACTGTTCGCAGAGGATAGTCAGGTCGGGAAGAAAATCGAGGCTGGTGGTGATCGTCCCCATTCCTTCACAATTCGGACACCTTCCTTCTTTATCCAGAAAACTGAAATGTGATTTGGTTAAACCCCTTTGCACTGCCTCAGGTTCCTCCGACATCATCACCCGGAAAAGATCCAGCAAACCGGTAAATGTTCCCACTACTGCAACCGGAGAAGCAAAACCGGCACAACCTTCCGTTGCAATGACACGGGAAAAGTGTTCTGCTCCGCTGATATTCCTGCATCCCTTTGGCTCACCGGCCATCAGGGAGGCATAAATAACACCCGTCAGCAAACTGCTTTTTCCTGCCCCTGAAACTCCGCTCACCACGGTAATCCCTCCCGCGGGAATGCTGAGGTCAAATCCTTTCAGGTTATTAACTTCCGCTCCGTTGATGTGCAGACCTTCCTTCAATATCCTTCCGGACTCCCTTCTACCTCCGATTCCTCCACGCAGATACTTCCCGGTCAATGATTGCTGATGACGAAGGATTAATTCCGGTTTTCCTTCCGCCACCACCTCGCCGCCATTATCACCCGATCCGGGTCCCATGTCGATCACGTGATCGGCCGCCAGGATTACCGCCGGATCATGCTCCACCATCACCACGGTGTTTCCTTCATCCCGCCATTGCCGGATATGTTGCAACAGCATCCCGGTATCCCTGGGGTGCAACCCGGCCGTTGGTTCATCCAGCACATAGGTAATCCCGGTCAGGCCTGACCCTATCAGCGTGGCCAACTGCAGGCGGCGGAACTCGCCGGTAGAAAGATGATCTGCAGGCCGGCTGACCGGCAAACAGGCCAAACCCAACCCTTCCAACACCTTTAATTTTTGAAGAATTCGGGCAGACAACCCGCCCGATACCTTTTCAAGGGCGGCATCCTTTGTATAGTGATGTGGCAACCCCTTGAAGAAGATCATGGCTTCTTCCACGGCCAGATCCGCCAGGCCAGCAATGTTCATTCCCAGCAGCTCCCAACCCATAGCCTCCGGGTTGAGCCTTTTCCCCCGGCACACAGGGCATGTTGTGACCTTCATCACATTCATCATGCTTTCGCCACGGTGGTCGGCGTGTTTCCTGGCGTACTCCTCCTCCACCATGGCCAATAGACCTGCCCAACGTCCATTGAAGTGATGCTCGCCCTTTCTTTTTCCGCGCTGATAATCCCAGACTACATGAAACTCCTCCTCTCCGGCACCATACATGATCAGGCTCCGGGCCTCCGCGGATAGGCTGGCCCAGGGCAGTGTAACAACTATTTGTCCTGCTTCGGCTGCAGCTTTCAGGGTGGCCATATATTGACCATCCGGATCGCCGTAAAACCTTCCCGTCCGGGTGCCATCCATCGCCCCGGCCATCACAGGACGGTCAGGATGGGTGATCAGTTTATCGGGATCACAACGGGTGAGCATCCCGATACCGTTACATGCCGGGCATGCTCCCTGGAGGTGGTTAAAGGAAAACACCGTTGAGGAGACAATCCCCGGTGGATTATCATCCTTGATAGCCAACCGGGCGAACAGAAGACGGTAAAGATCATATATTCCCGTCATCGTACCAACGGTAGAGCGGGGATTGTTCGTCGAAATGGCTTGACGGAGCGCCAGTGTGGGGGTCAATCCGGAAACAGATTCCACGCCTGCCTGATCCGGCATTCCGATGCGGCTGCGGATATAGGGTGAAAATCCGTCCAGAAAGCGGCGCTGCGCTTCGGCATGAAGCGTGTCGAACACCAGGGAGGACTTCCCGCTGCCTGATAAACCGGTAACAACTGTAATGCGGTTGACGGGAATATCGACATTAATATTTTTCAGGTTGTGGGTCGAAACACCGGAAAGCCGCAGAAAATGCCTTTCGTTACCCGGAACCCTGACCGGACCTGAATACGTGAAACTCTGACCGGCAGGCAATGGCGGTGCGTTATATCTGGCAGGTTCGCCCATAAATAGGATCCGTCCCCCGCGCTCACCGCTTCCCGGCCCCATTTCGATCATATGATCGGCAGCCTGAATAAAACCGCGGTGTTGCTCGGTGGCAACTATCGTATTCCCCTGCTTTACAAGTTTATCGATAGCCATGATCAACCTTTCCACATCGGCCTGATGCAGTCCGGTGGTTGGCTCATCCATCAGAAACAGGGTATGGACTGCTGCGGGCTTAGAAATCTCGGCTGCCAGGCGGATGCGCTGTGCCTCTCCGCCGCTCAGGGTCGATGATCGCTGCCCCAGTTTAAGATAACCCAACCCGAGAATATCCATCATATCCAGTATGTGAAGGATGCCGTTTTCACCGGTAAAAAAGGCTAGTGCCTCCTCCACTGTCATTTCCAACACTTCGGAAATATTCCTTTCCCGGTATAAAACCTCCAAGATTGCCTCATCAAAACGTTTGCCCTCGCAAACTTCGCAGACTACCTCCACATCGCC
>CAYLVY010000055.1:0-23787 GCA_964387205.1 uncultured Draconibacterium sp. | reverse complement strand
TGAACGGAAAGCAAAATTGAGTCGCTGATAGTCTTTTGGAATAAAAGTCTGACTTAGAAGCTGGTTTTTCCCTACCTTTGAAAAAAGAGAGAAAAAATGGAACGGGTTGTAAACTTACACATTGAGAAATTGCCGGAAGGTCTTTATCTGGCCACTTCTGATAATATTCAAGGTCTCATCGCACAGGGAAGAACCATTTCAGAGACAATTGAAATAGCAAAGGACGTGGCAAAAAAATTAATTGAGGCACAGGTAGAGCAGATACCCAAATTGCGAATCTTAGCTGATAGTTTTGATTACCCATTGGTAATTGGCGTCTAAAATGGGACGACTTTCCGGATTCAGGTATCGCGATATCATTAGTATCCTTAAGCGGTTTGGCTTTGAGTTTCATCGTCAGGCTGCTGGTAGTCATGAAATTTGGTATAATCCCCTTACAAATAAATATACCACAATTCCTAACCATTCCGGGGATATGCCGGAAGGTACGTTAAAAGCGATATTGACCCAGGCTGATATTGATGTGGAAGATTTTATCAAATCGAAATAAAGACGGTTTCAGCGCTGGTAAGATTGTGATCAATCAATAACAATTTATGCTTTTGGGATTATTGGAGACATGCATGAATAATTGTTTGCATTATTCGGAATTTTTCCCCTGGCTGTAAAATGTCGTAATTTTGTAAAAAAACCTTATGCTTAAGCCATTGATCTCTTTTGACTGGGCCGTGAAGCGGCTGCTGCGGAACAAGGCTAACTTCGGCATCCTCGAAGGTTTTCTGAGCGAGTTGCTGCGCCAGGACATTAAAATCGACCGCATCCTGGAAAGCGAAGGCAACCAGGAGCACGAATCCGATAAATTTAACAGGGTTGATATTCTGGCAGAAGATTCAAAAAATCAATTGGTTATCATCGAACTTCAGAACAACCGCGAACTTGACTATTTTCATACGTGTACCATGGTACCACCCGCTTCACCGGGTTGCACACCCATGAAAAGCTCATGCTCAGCCACCGGCAGCAGCAAATATTCATACGGCAGACAGCCGGGGAACTCTTTCCCGAGTATTACGTGATCAGGGTGAACCAGTTCAATGATATTGCCAAAGACACCCTTGATGAGTGGATTTTTTACCTCAAGAACGGCGACATTAAAGAGGGCAGCCGTGCCAAAGGGCTGGCTGAAGTCCGGGAGAAACTCACCACCGACCGGCTTAACAAGGAGGACAAAGCCACCTATCTTCGCCACCTCGACAACCTGAGCCACCAGAAAAGCGTCATTTTCACTGCTAACGACGAAGGAATCACGGAAGGTCTTCTTATGGTGGCCCGGAACATGAAAAAAATGGAGAACCTGGCGAAAAGATCATGGCATTTACCGGTCTGACCAGGGAACAAATCTAAAAAACAGATGCTATTATTAAGCAAACAGGAACAACGTGAATGGAAATTGCTGGCTCAACGGATCATTAATGAAGCTGCAAGGCCCTTTCCGGTGGATGGATATATCCGTCCCGGTCTGATCCCTGCGTTTCACTATTACGCGGGGACCTGGCTTCTGTCGGAGAACCTGCATGCGGCAGGCAATGCATGGGTTACCGCCGGGATCTCCGGTGAACAGGGCGGTCTGTTCTCCAATTCCCAGCTCGCCAGCTATCTGGGCCGGAACCAGGGTAGGCTGTCAGTCCCGGAAGTGATTTTCGCCGACCCCGGGCCCTATATCCACTTCGCATCTACCCCCCTGATCTCCGAATCCAGGATCAGTTTCCGCTCCCATTGCGTCTCCGCCCTTCCCGGATATCAGCAGCCGTTGCGGATCATGGACATCGGCTGCGGCCATGGTGCGGTGCTGATCGACCTCCTGACGGAACTTCGCAATGCCGGAAGGATCACCGGCATCGGGGAAATTCTCCTGATCGACCCATCCGAAGGTATGCTGAAGATGGCCCTGGAAAATGTCTCTGCAGCCTTTCCGGAAACCCGCCTGAATACCATCAGGGCGAGATTTGAGGAATTGTCCGGCAAAATCCAGGGATATTATGACATCGCCCTGGCTTCCCTGGCCATCCACCATATGCCCTTCGAAACCAAACTGGATCATCTGCGAAAGCTTAAGGATCGCATCGATCTGTTCCTCTTGTATGAACTCGATGCGAACAATGACACGCCCGACCTCCATTCCCCCGACCTCGCCCTTTCGGTTTACCAGTCGTACGGAAGTATGATCGATGCCATTTTCGCCAATGATGCACCGATCGAACTGGCGTTGGCCAGTATCGACCGTTTTCTGATGTCGGAAGCAGTTTATTTCTTTACCCTGCCCCGGGGAAAGCGGACCGATTACCATATGCTTCGCAGCCAGTGGCACGAAGTATTTGGAGAAGGGCTGGGAAGCGGGTTCAGTTGCCTTTGTGACTCGATGTGCTACGCCGATGGCAACCTGGGGCTCTTCACCATGATCTACGGAAAGATGTAATCAACCGGGATACCGGTTCAGACAGGTAACAGATCACACCGGCAAACCAGGTTCCTGTCGCCGAAAGCATCGTCGATGCGGGTCACCGTGGGCCAGTATTTATCTTCTCTGAGCGATCCGACGGGGAAAGCTGCTTTGGCCCTTGTGTAGGGGAGCGTCCATTCATCGGCACAAACCATCGCGGCGGTATGGGGAGCATGGAGGATCACGTTGTTGACCTTGTCGGCCCGGCCGTCGGCAATCTCCGAGATCTCTTCGCTGATTTTCACCATCGCCTCCACAAAACGGTTCAGTTCGCTGAAGGGTTCACTTTCGGTGGGTTCCACCATCAGGGTGCCATGTACAGGGAAGGCTACCGTGGGGGCGTGGAATCCATAGTCCATGAGTCTTTTGGCGATATCGATGGCCCCGATGCCGGTCAGGCGGCTGATGCTGTTGCAATCGACGATCATCTCATGGGCACAATGTCCATTCTTACCTGTATAAAGAATGGGGTAATAAGGCTCGAGGCATGCTTTCAGGTAATTGGCATTGAGGATGGCCATCCGGGTGGCTTCGGTAAGTCCCCTGCCACCCATCATTTTGATATAACCATAGGAGATAGTCAGGATCATGGCGCTTCCGTATGGAGCTGAGGCTACCGCGGAGATGCCGTTATCACCGCCGGTTTCCACACATACATGATTCGGAAGGTAGGGGGTCAGGTGTTTGGCTACCGCGATGGGGCCTTCACCGGGTCCACCACCGCCATGCGGGATGGCGAAAGTCTTGTGGAGATTGAGATGGCATACATCGGCGCCGATCAGGCCGGGACTGGTCAGCCCCACCTGGGCATTCATGTTGGCGCCGTCCATATAAACCTGGCCGCCATTGTCGTGGATGATCCCGATGATCTCCAGTATCTCTTCCTCAAATACCCCGTGGGTAGAGGGATAGGTGATCATCAGGCAGGAGAGGTTCTCTTTGTGGGCAGTAGCTTTATCCCTGAGGTCATTCACATCGATGTTGCCTTTTTCGTCGCACTTAATGACCACGATCTTCATCCCTGCCATGGTCGCCGAGGCCGGGTTTGTGCCGTGGGCCGAAGAGGGAATGAGGCAAACGTCGCGGTGTGGTTGTCCGTTGGCGATGTGAAACTCGCGGATGACCAGCAATCCGGTATATTCGCCGGCGGCGCCGGAGTTGGGCATGAAGGAAACCGCATCAAAGCCGGTGATAGTGGCAAGGTCTTCAGCCAGGCCATCGATCAACTCCTGGTACCCTGCGGCCTGATTTTTGGGTACAAAGGGATGGATGCCTCCAAAGTCGGGACTGCTGAGTGCGAAGAGTTCCGCGGCGGCATTCAGTTTCATGGTGCAGCTTCCCAGCGGGATCATGGAGCGGTTCAGGGCCAGGTCTTTGATCTCCAGCCTTTTGATATATCGCATCATCTCTGTTTCCGAATGGTAACTGTTGAAGACCGGATGGGTGAGGAAATCTGAAGTACGGCTCAGGCTGACCGGAATGGTAGTAATCTTTTCACACTCCGCCGGGACGCATACAAATTCGTGGTAAACCTTACCATTGGCTTTTGCCAGGATGCTAACGATGGTATTGATCTGTGTGAGGGTAGTGGTTTCGTCCACGCTGATGCCGAGGTGTTTGTCGTCGATATACCTCAGGTTCATTTCATGGTGCAGTGCCTCCTCCCGGATGTTGTTCATTTTGACATTCTGAGGCAATTCGATCAGCACGGTATCGAAAAACCAGGGGTTGGTCTGGAGATATCCATATTTTTCAGCCTCTTGGGCCAATACCCCCGTGAGTATGTTGATGTGGCGGGCGATTTGCTTCAGTCCTTTTGGCCCGTGATAGACCGCGTACATCCCGGCCATGACGGCCAGCAGCACCTGGGAAGTACAAATGTTGGATGTGGCTTTTTCCCGTTTGATGTGTTGTTCCCTTGTCTGAAGCGCCATCCGGAGAGCACGGTTGCCGTTGGCATCTACCGATACCCCGATGATCCTGCCGGGCATCTGGCGTTTGTATTCGTCCCGGGTGGCAAAAAAGGCCGCATGCGGTCCGCCGTAGCCCATCGGGATCCCGAAGCGTTGGGTAGAGCCGAAGACAATGTCGGCGCCCCATTCCCCCGGCGGGGAGAGCAGGCAAAGGCTCAGGAGGTCGGCTGCCACGGCGACCATTGCACCGGCTTCGTGGGCTTTGCGGACGATTTCGGAGTAGTCGCAAACGGCCCCGTGCTGGTTGGGATATTGGATCACGGCGCCAAATACCATATCATTCCATTCGAATTCATCCTGACGGCCGATGATCAGTTCAATATGCAAAGGAACGGCACGGGTGCGGATCACATCTATCGATTGGGGGAAAAGATTTTCGGAGACGAAAAAGCGGTTGGCACCTTTTTTCACGGCTTCACGGGAACGGCTGTTGAAAAGCATGATCATGGCTTCGGCAGCGGCAGTGCCTTCATCCAGCAGGGAAGCATTGGCAATGGGCATTCCGGTGAGGTCGCATACCATCGTCTGAAAATTCAGCAACGCTTCGAGGCGGCCCTGTGAGATCTCGGCCTGGTAAGGTGTGTAGGCGGTGTACCAGCCCGGGTTCTCCAGAATGTTGCGCAGGATCACCGCCGGGGTGATGGTATCATAGTACCCCAGGCCGATGAAGCTTTTGAATAACTTGTTTTTTGCACCCATGGCGCGGATATGGCTGAGATACTGATATTCATTCATTCCGTCGGGGAGCTCCATCGGTTTTTTCATCCGGATGGTAGATGGAACCGTACGGTCTATCAATTCATCAAGGGTGGCCACGCCTATCTTTTCCAGCATGGTTTTAATCTCATCCCCGAAGGGACCATTGTGCCTTCTGGCAAAGTTATTCTGGATCATATTGGAGGTATTTTAAATTTTTCAGTGGGGGCAAAGGTATCAAAAGTTTGTGAAACGATTCACATCGGCAGTCAATTCCTTTGGATGGGAGTCGGAAAGGGAAATGCTGTTCTGATGCGCTCTTTCAGATATTTTCCACTTTTTTCCGGAACACCGTGAAGGCAAAAAGGAGGACGATCAGAAAGCAGCCAAGCGGAACGATGAAACCTGTCCGCATGGTGGTAAGATCCGCGATCCGGCCCATCAGTGGCGGGCATACGGCGCCACCCACAATGGCCATGATGATAAAGGAAGAGCCTCTTTTCGTTTCATTTCCCAAACCTTTGATGCCCAGGGCGAAGATGGTCGGGAACATGATGCTCATGAAAAAGTAAATAAGGCAGAGGGAGAGTATCCCAAAAATTCCGGCGCCGGAGATGACCACTCCGGTGAGGATTGCCGCGATAGAGGCATAAATAGCCAAAAGCCGGGCAGGGTTGGTCCAGGTCATGAACCAACTGCCCAGGAAACGACCGGTCATGAAGAGCATCATTCCTCCGAAAGAGAGAATTAGCCCTGCCGCGGTATTGAGCAGTGCTTCTTGTGACGCTATTCCGGGATTGCCTGCCGATACGGTCTCTATGTAACTGTGGATGATTTCGCGTCCCGGTAATTCCCTGATCCCGGTTTCATGAAAAATATCCACCGTGTAGTTGATAAAGAAGCTATTGATTCCGGTCTGGGCCGCAACGTAAAAGAACTGGGCCGTTACCGCGGCTATGAACAGGGGCCTTTTCCACAGGGATTGTTTCGCCCGGGAATGGTCTGACACTTCATTTTCATTGTCAATTTCAGGTAATTTTACTTTTATGAAAAGCATGGCAATAAGCAGGACAACCAGCCCAATGGCCGTGTAAGGTATGGCAAGGGAGGCAAATTTATTGTCTGCGCCTGCCCCGGCAAAAAGGATCAGGCTTCCGACCAGCGGCCCCACGATCCATCCCAGACCGTTGAACGATTGGGCAAGGTTGAGCCGTTGTGCCGACCTCTCGGCAGGCCCAAGCACGGTGGCATAGGGATTGGCCGCCGTTTCAAGCGCTGTAAGACCGATGGCGATGATGAAAAGTGCGGTAAGAAAAGCCCAGAACTGCCCGATCTGAATAGCGGGAAGAAAGAGAAACGCGCCTGCAGCGTAAGTCAGCAATCCCAGGATAATTCCTTTCCGGTATCCGAACCGTTTTATGAAAATTCCGGCCGGGATGGCAGCCAGGAAATAACCACCGTAAACCGCCGCCTGTACCAGTCCCGATTGCGCCTTACTGACATGGAGGATATCCTGGAAGTGTTTGTTCAGCACATCGAGGATGCTGTGGGCGAATCCCCAGAGGAAAAAGAGTGAAGTGATAAGTATGAACGGGTAAAGAAAGGATGTTCCATGGGGGTTGTGCAGCAGCGGCAACGGTCGTTTCATTGCGGATCCGGTTAGGGTTGTAAAAGTATGATATTTCGACGGACTGCTTTCCGGGGCCTTGCTATTTTTCGTTATGTTTGCGCGACAATGACCTTATGATGCCCAAAAAAGTATTTGTATCCGGTTGTTTCGACATGCTCCACAGCGGACATGTGGCATTTTTCGAGGAAGCCTCCTCATACGGGGAGCTTTACGTGGGATTGGGTTCTGACCGGACCATCCATGATTTAAAGGGCCGCCCGACCATCAATCCCGAAGAGGAACGTTTGTACATGGTGCGCAGTGTGCGTTATGTCAGGGAAGCATGGATCAACGGCGGTTCGGGTTTGCTCGATTTTCTCGGCGATTTTCACCGGATCAGGCCGGATATTTTCTTTGTCAACGAAGATGGCCATACCCCGGAGAAGGAAGTGCTCTGCCGGCAGACGGGCGTGGAATATGTTATCAGCCGCAGGCAGCCGAAAAGCGATCTGCAGGCACGTTCCACCACCTTGCTGCGCGATGTCAATACGATCCCTTACCGGATCGACCTTGCCGGGGGGTGGCTGGATCAGCCTTATGTTTCGGAGCACCATCCGGGTGCGGTGATCACCATCAGCATCGAACCCGATTACGAGTTCAACGACCGCAGCGGGATGGCCACCAGTACCCGTCGCAAAGCGGTAGAGTTGTGGCACAACCGTATCCCTCCGGGCGATCCTGAGAAACTGGCTTATACCCTTTTTTGTCTGGAGAATCCGCCCGGGACAAAGTATGTCAGCGGATCCCAGGATCCTCTGGGAATCGTACTGCCGGGGCTTAACCGTTTATACTATGAAGCAGGCCGATACTGGCCTGCAGAGATTATCAGAAACCAGGATGATGCCGTTTTGGGTTGGCTTGAAGAACACATTCGCCTGGTACCGCTTGAACCACGGCATTCAGATTTCAACGTGCTGGATGAAACCAGGATCACCGCGGAAGGGGCCAGGGCCCTCGCCAAAGCTGCATCTGCATTGTGGGAGGCTGCGTTGAACAGAGATGCCAGGGCTTTCGGGAAAGCCATGACAGATTCCTTTGACGCCCAGGTTGCTATGTTCCCGCTGATGAAATCCGGCCCGGTGGAAAAGGCTGTCAGTTGTCACGAACCTCATTGTTTCGGCTATAAACTATCCGGAGCCGGGGGCGGGGGATACCTGGTGCTGTTTTCACCGCCGGACAGCCCTTCAGGCATCAGGATCCGCATCAGGCGAGCCGATTTTTAGCATTATTTAATTTAAAAAAAAATGAAACGTTTCGGACAAGTGATACGGCTGCGCCCGGAAATGGAGGAGACCTATCGCCGGTTGCATACAAACCCCTGGCCATGCGTCCTGGAGATGATCCACCGTTGCCATATCCGCAATTATTCGATATTTCTCATGGGAAACCACACGTTGTTTGCCTATTTTGAATATACAGGGGACGATTTTGAAGGGGATATGCGGAAAATGGCGGAGGATGAATGTACCCGGCGCTGGTGGGAAGAGACAGCACCCTGCCAGGAATCGATGAGCGCCGATCCGGCCTGTTGGTGGCTCAGCATGGAGGAGGTATTTCATACTGAGTGATTGACTGCGCACTTCACAGTTTGCAGTTTGCAGTTTGCAGTTTGCAGTTTGCAGTTTGCAGTTGAAATTATCAGAGTCTGGAGTCTGGAGTCTGGAATGCGGAGTGCGGAGTGCGGATTCCAGACTCCGCACTCCGCACCCTGCACTCCGCACTTGCAATTATCAGACTCCGCACTTTTTTGCCTAGTCTATCCTGATCATCCGGCCCGTGGTCAACATCACGGTACCTGAATTTATCCTGTAAACATATACTCCGGGTTTCAGTGATTGGACATGGATGGCAGCCCGGGTGCTTTCTCCGGTTAACCTCACAAATTGGGACAGAACCCTGCGCCCGGTCATATCCAGTATTTCAACCGTTACCTCCGGTACTCCTGGCGCGGAGATGTCAAACCAGGCTGTGGTTTGCACCGGGTTGGGAAATAGCTGAACCAAAGCATTCCGGTCGTTCCGGTTTCCGATTCCCAAAATCGAATTACCGTTATAAGTCATGACCACTTCGGCATGCGGCTTACTTTCGGTCAGGGTGACCATTACCTGCTGACTGTTGACTCCCGGCAATTCCGGGATCAGGTAATAGGTTCCATAGGTCAGGGATGGGAATCCAAAGGTGCCATCGGAGGATACCTGTGTAAACCCAATGGGCTGACCGGATTCGTTTTTCAAAATCATTTGTATCTTATCCAGCATGGAGAGCGGGTAATCTCCGCTTCCGATCAACCCGGAAACTGATCCCGGGCCACCTGTCAGTTGGTCGGTGGCTACGAGGTTGATATTGTATGGGTTGTTGGCAGTGCCGAGGTTAAGAATCGTAGCCAGTTCCCAGTTGATGGTATTTCCATAATAGGTTGGAACGTAACCGCTTGCTTCGAGCGGAATGGCAATCACGAAATAGTTGCCTTCAGGGACCAAGGTGAAATAATAGACTCCGTTGGAATCGAGCGGGGCCGCTGCAAAATAGCCCGTAACGGGGGAGTACGCATTGGCTGTGAAGATCATCGCCATGCCTGTCGTGACCGGGAAATTGCCGGCGAAAACCTGCCCGTAGATATGCTGGTAATTAGTCGAATCGCCAACAGTAACGGGCTTGACAACAGAACTCTGGCAATTATTTCCAAAAATGGTCAGGGTTACATCATATACGCCGGCCACGGCATATGTGTGTGTCGGATTCTGAACGGATGATGTGGTTCCATCGCCAAAACTCCACGTCCAACTGGTGGGGGAGCCCGTCGAAAGATCAATAAATGAAATGGTATTGCCTGGAGGGATGGTGTTGTTGAAATCAAAATTTGCCTGGCATCCGGGAGCGCCTTCAATCACAATGGTAGTATAATATCCGGCAAAGCAGTTACTGTCTGCACCGGAAACGGTCAGGGTAACTGTGTAGGTCCCGGCCCCGCTGAAATTATGGGAAGGATTTTGTAAAGTTGATGTATTATTGGCTCCTGATGCAGGATCACCGAAATTCCAACTCCAGGAATTGATGTTACCAGTTGACAGATCGTTAAAGTAGTAATGGGTTAGGTTTACCGAATCCGGAAAGTAATCGAAAAAGGCCAGGCATGGTGGAGGTGTATCGATTATCAGTGTATCGCACATGACATCAAAACAGGTGTTGTTGTTATTATGCACAGTAAGGCATACGACATAATAACCCGGGCCTGGAAAAGCATGGTGTACGCTCGGATTGTTTGGGAAAGTGACCGTCAAGGGCGGGGTTCCGTCATTGAAATTCCATTCCCAGGTGGTGATGTTTCCGATGGACTGGTTATCAAAATAATACGAGTATAGCGCGTTGGAGTCAGGATATATATGGAACATCGCCTGGCAGTCTCCACCCGGCTGAATCGAAACCGACTGGCATTCTGTATCGAAACAGTTACTGTCCCCTTGCACAGTCAGACACACGTTGTAAGTACCTGCGGCAGCATAGGTATGGGCAGGATTTTCCTCTGTGGAGGTTGCCCCGTCCCCAAAATCCCAGAGATAGGAGAAGATGTTTCCGGTGGATTGATTGATAAATTGAATATTGTTCAGGGAAGAACTGTCCGGATAATAGGTGAAAGCAGACTGGCACCCGCTGGTATTTCCCCAAACACTGATGGCCATGGTCATGGACTGGTAACAGGTAGTTCCCTGAGCACCAATGGTCAGGGTGACGTAGTAAATGCCCGGAAGTGCATAAGTGTGAACAGGGGTGAACAATGATGAGGTAGTTCCGTCGCCGAAATCCCAGTTACGGGCAGTGCCGCCCCCTATGGATGCATCAAAAAACTCAACCACCAACGGTTGATTTTGTTGAAAAGTGAAATAGGGTTGACAGGGATTGTTGTTGTAACAAATAGAGAAATCTGCCGTGAAGAAGTACTGGGCAGGACTATAAACAAAGTTCTGGACATGCAGCAAATTCTGACAGTCAACGGTACTGACGTAAACATTACCCTGTGTAGTGCCAGAAATGGGAATGGTATCATTGTAGTGACCGAAATTATCGGTATAGGTCACTTGGTAAAAGTACCCGGTTCCGGCATTGGAATCGTTGTCAATAACCACTTGTTGGTTAGGGATCGGTTGCCCGTTGGAGAGATTGGTGATGGTTCCCGAAACATTCAGATAAAACTGGGACATCCCGGTTACAGCGATCAGGAGGAAGATCAAAGGAAAAAATAACTTTTTCATGGTGGTAAAATTTAAGTGAATAGATTATGTTTATTTGGTTAATCTTGTTTTGAACCCGGGTCGTGGTGTTTGTTGTATATTTAACCCGAAGGATGCTAAAGGTTGCCCGACAGGTCTGTTTTTTACAAATCGATCACTAATGCAGTCCGGATTCCCGCCGACCAGGGTTTTTGCTGATTGGCCGGTTTTTCATATACGGAGTTGAAATAGTATTTGGCAAAGGGTTCAACCTCCAAACGCAGCTGTTCCGACAGTGAAACGGAGACGTTCAGCCCTGCCAGGAGTTGCCAGTTCAATTCTATCTGGCCGGGGGAGATATCGTTAACCCTGACCACCATGTTTTTTCCCGGATCATAAGGTGCCGAAAGCTGTTTGGTGGAAAGCAGTACCGACAGTTGTGGCCCCATTCTCAGGCCTAGGGAAAATCGTTCATTCCGCAGAAAATCATATCCCAGGATCATCGGGATCTGAAGATAGGTATAACGTTTTACGATCCTGGCCTGATCGGTTTTCATCAGGCTGTCCCAGACTTCCCTACGGCTCAGGTAATACACAGGTACATATTTCTGCAAGGATGTATTGTAGTTAAAATCCATGGAATCCAGTTTGTTGTAAGCGCCGAGATAGTCATGGTAATCGATAAGCACTTCATTGGTACCTTTGCCGATGTGCAGCCCCGCTCCGGTCCGGATGGAGTATGGGCCAATCGAGAAGATTCCTTCCAGTGCAAATGTGTGGATATTTTTAGTGCCTTCCAGTGTATTGAACATCCATTCCGGCGACCAGGAGATGCCTGCACCGAGTTGCAGGGCGAGTTTCGCTGAACGGGAGCTTTCTGTACGGGTAACCGGTGGGTTCTTTTCTCTTTTAATTACAGATGTATCGGAGGCGGCATTGTTTATTACGGGAATATCAGCCGGAATTTCAATTATCGGGTTGCTCCGTGCAGTGTCAAAGGATTGCACGGATGGAGTGATATCCGGCCCTGATTGCACGGAAATAAACTCAGGAACTGATTCCGCAGTTAAGGTTGATTCCACAGGCAAAACCTGCGGTTCGACTGTCTGATGGTCGATCACCAAAGGTTCCGCTGTCATTGAAGCGGGTTTTTTCAGGTCCGATAGTTTCTGTATTTCTTCTTGAGCGACCCGGGCCAGAATGGTGTGTTTTTTTTCAGATGAAGGATCCGTAGTTTGTCCGGTGGATTTATGATGCGATGCGTTTTCGGCGGATGGTGTGGTGACATGCGATGACGGCACAGCAAATTCCGCTTCATCAACGGAAGGCAACACCATCCAGGTCAGCATGGATGCGCCGGCCGGGATCAGGATCAGGCTCATCCACCATAGCCATCGCCTGTATTTGCTCCGCGAAGGAGCCATGGTGGCGCACTCCTTCAGGAATGCTTTCCTGGCCTCCTCCGTCGGTGTGACCGAATGGTGAGACAGCACCTCCCTGAAGTGCTCGTCGATCGGTTTATACTTGTTTTTCATGGTGGTTCTCTTGTTTATTGGACTGTTGCCCATTGATCTGCTTGCGCAGCATGGCGCGGGCTTTGGAAAGTTGTGATTTGGAGGTGTTCTCCGATATCCCGAGTTCCCCGGCGATCTCTTTGTGGCTGAACTCCTCGAAAACATACAGGTTGAAAACAGTCCGGTAACCTGCCGGTAATTGGCAGATCAACCGGAGTACCTCGTCGGGATCAAAGATCAAAAACGGCTCATCTTCATTATCTTCAGCATCATCCGTCAAATCACCCGGTTCGGTGGTTAGATTGGTGGCGAAGATTTTGAACTCTTTTCGTTTGCTTCGGAGGAAATTGAGCGAGGTGTTGATCATGATCCGTTTCATCCAGGCAGCGAGGCTTCCCGGTTGCCTGGCCCTGAATGAGTCAATGTTCCGGATGATCTTGATGAATCCGTCGTGCAGAACATCCTCCGCATCTTCCCGGTTTCCGCAATAGCGGATACAAAGTGACAGGAGTGCCGGGGCATAGGTGTCATACAAGGCCTCCGGTGAACTGGGCTCCTGCGGTTTGTTCCGGTATGGATATTTGAATGTCAATGTAATATAAATAACACAGGGTGCACTGAGCACCCTGTATTGATAATAACACCATGGTTGTCAAAGGTTGCCCGGAAATCATTTATTTTCCGGCATACCTTTGAATTTATTCTTTGATACGCATCTTGTAGAAGGTGCGGTAAACAAACCAGAGCCCGACCAGGAAGAATGCTATTCCGACATATTGCGCGATATCACGGAAATGGATGGAGAGGGCGATCTCCATGGCAAGGAGTCCGAACAACGTGGTAAACTTGATGATCGGGTTAAGGGCAACGGAAGAGGTATCCTTGAACGGATCTCCCACTGTATCACCGACCACCGAAGCGGCGTGCAGCTCGGTACCCTTTTCTTTCATATCCACTTCGATCACCTTTTTGGCATTGTCCCATGCACCCCCGGCATTGGCCATAAACACAGCCTGATAAAGGCCGAAGAAAGCTATGGAGATGAGATAACTGACAAAGAGGGAGACGGGCAGGGCATAGTGCAGTTTTTCTTCTCCTGTCATGCTGTCGGTCAGACCGGCCGGAGCCGAGAGGAAGGCGAAAGCAAGGGCAAAGGACAAGATGGCGACGAAGATGTTGAGCATCCCTTTCTGCGCATAGACCGTGCAGATCTGGACAACCTCTTTTGATTTGGCCGTATCGGCTTTTTTCGGCGCGTTGGGGTCAAGGTTGATGTTATTTTTGATATAGGCCACTGCTCGGCTGGCGCCGGTGGTCACCGCCTGAATGGAAGCACCGCTGAACCAGTAGATAACCGCACCTCCGAGAAGGAATCCAAGGATGCTATATGGATTCAGCAGGTTGAGTACCTCTTCCGGCTTGATTCCCAAGGTGTCCCGGATCACCAGGATAAGAGAGAAGATCATGGTGGTGGCGCCTACCACGGCAGTGCCGATCAACACTGGCTTAGCGGTAGCTTTGAAGGTGTTGCCGGCTCCGTCGTTGGCTTCAAGATAATGTTTGGATTTTTCAAAATCAGGTTTGAATCCGAAATCTTTCTCAATCTCTTGTTCAATTCCCGGAACCTCTTCAATCAGTGACAATTCATAGATCGACTGGGCATTGTCGGTTACCGGTCCGTAGCTGTCGACGGCAATGGTAACCGGTCCCATACCCAGCATTCCGAATGCAACCAGGCCAAAGGCGAAGATGGAGGGATAGATCATGAATTCGCTAAGCCCGAAAGTACTGGCGACGTACGCAATAAGCATCAGGAGGAAAAATACCATTCCCTGCCAGAATGCGCTGAAGTTACCAGCCACCAGACCCGACAGAATATTGAGAGAAGCTCCGCCCTCTTTGGAGGCGTTGACTACCTCGTTGACGTGTCTTGATTTGGGGCTGGTGAAGATTTTTGTAAACTCGGGGATCAGTGCAGCGCCCAGCGTACCGGCACTGATGATCACCGAAAGGGTGATCCAGAGATTGTTAGGAAGGTCGTGGATCGTGAAATAGCTGATCGCGAAAGTAAAGATAATAGAGAGGATGGATGTGATCCAAACCAGCGAAGTAAGCGGTTTTTCGAAATCAAGGTCATCGGCATTGGCGTACCTTGCTTTGCTGATGGCGCCATTGATCCAGAAGGAGACGATGGAGGTGATGATCATAAAGATCCTCATGACGAATATCCATGCAAGGAGTTGTACCTGCAGCGATGGATCCGGAACGGCCAGCAGGATGAAAGAGATCAGGGCGACCCCGGTGACACCGTAGGTCTCGAATCCGTCGGCGGTTGGTCCCACACTGTCGCCGGCATTATCGCCGACACAGTCGGCAATGGTACCCGGGTTTCTGGGATCATCCTCTCCGATTTTGAAAATGACTTTCATGAGATCCGATCCGATATCGGCGATCTTAGTAAAGATCCCGCCGGCAATCCTTAGCGCGGAGGCGCCCAGCGACTCACCTATGGCAAAGCCGATGAAACTGGCGCCGGCGTATTGCCCCGGAACAAACATCAGGATGATGAGCATGATGATCAGCTCAAGCGAAATCAAAACCACACCAATACTCATTCCCGCGTTCAGCGGAATATTCAGCAGTTTTATGGGCTTGCGTTCCAGCGAAGCGAATGCCATCCTCGAATTGGCCAGGGTGTTCATCCGGATTCCGAACCAAGCAACAGTGTAGCTGCCAAGAATCCCGATGACTGTCCATCCCAGTATCATCAGCACGCCACCGAAACCGAAATGGGCTTCCGACAGCCACCCGAAATAAAACGCCACAGCGGCGCCGATAAACAGGAAGAGAATCATCAGGAACTTTCCCTGCTGGATAAGATAGGTTTTGGCTGTCTCAAAAATCACCTGGGCCACGTCGAGCATAGATTTGTGGGCCCGGATCTTCTTCACTACCACAAACTGGTACAGACCAAAAAGAAATCCGGCAATGGTGATCAGAAAGCCCCAGTAGAGGATGTTCTCGTCTTTGATACCTTGCGGAATGACCAGGTTAGCCTCGCTTGCCCGGGATAAAAAAGGCAACAACAATGCTGCGAAAAGAGTAAGGGATCGTTTCATATGCAATTATTTAAATGAGTAGTTCACAAAAATAGAAAGATTTTGGGGAATAGAAAATTTTTCATGACTTTTCATCATTTGGCAAATTTGCTGTAGGTTTGTAAAGCGAAATGAGTTGATCCGGATGGAAAAAATCAGGTTGGATATCAAGGGAATGTCATACAGCCAGTCACAGAGCGGGGCGTATGCACTGATTATGGGAGAACGGGACGGGAAAAGACGGTTGCCGATCATTATCGGCGGATTCGAGGCACAGGCCATCGCCATTGAGCTGGAAAAGATCAAAACCCCAAGGCCGTTGACGCATGACCTGTTCAAAACATTTGCCGATGCTTTCCAGATTGAACTTTCAGAGGTGATCATCAGTAAATTCAGTGAAGGGGTGTTTCACGCCACCCTGGTATGCACGGATGGAAAGCAGTTCAGAGAGGTGGACAGCAGAACATCGGACGCAATAGCCCTGGCCCTTCGATTTAACTGTCCGGTTTACACCTATGAACCTATTCTCGCTTCCGCCGGCATAGTGATGGATGACGAAGCTGAAAACGAAAAGACCGTGGAAGAGGAGGAAAAAAAGGAGGATACTGAAAGCGATAGTTTTTCAAGGTCAACGTATACCGAACTGCAGGATATGCTGAAAGTTGCCATCGAGAACGAGGAGTATGAAAAAGCCTCCAAAATCCGCGATGAACTGAAAAAACGTCAGTAAAACCGGAAGGATTTATGCTTCACCCCGCATTGGGAAACGACCAATCTCCCCCCGGATAACATATATAACCTAAACTGAACACATGGGAATTAAAATCCGTCTGACACTGCTCAACTTCCTCCAGTTTTTTATCTGGGGCTCCTGGTTACTGACCATCGGCGCCTGGTGGTTTCATACCCGCGAATGGTCCGGTGCCGAGTTCGGGGCTATCTTTTCCACCATGGGAATAGCCTCAATTTTTATGCCTGCCATTGCTGGTATCCTGGCAGACCGCTGGATCAATGCCGAAAGGCTGTACGGCATCTTTCACATGGCCGGCGCTGTGATCCTTTTTATGATCCCGGAGATCGGCAATCCCTCCGCCATGTTCTGGGTAATGCTACTCAACATGTGTTTTTATATGCCTACCATCGCCCTTGCCATTACCGTAAATTACGCATCACTGAAAAGCAAAGGGCTGGATGTGGTGACTCATTATCCCCCTTTACGGGTTTGGGGTACCGTCGGATTTATAGTGGCGCTATGGATTATCAGCCTGACGGGGTTGGAAAAACTGGCCGGACAATTTTATGTCGCTTCTGCCGCTTCCCTGTTTTTGGGCCTTTATGCCTTCACCCTTCCCAAATGTCCGCCAATGGGGGCCGGGAAAGGTCATTCCCTGGTCAGCGCACTCGGGCTCAAGGCATTTGCCATGTTCAGGGATTCCAAAATGGCGATCTTTTTCGTTTTTGCCATGCTGCTCGGAGCATCGCTCCAACTGACCAACGCATACGGCGATACTTTCCTGCACGATTTTGCCAAATTACCTGAATTCCGGGACCTCGCCGCGGTAAAATTTCCGGCCATCATCATGTCTATTTCCCAGATCTCCGAAACCCTCTTTATCCTTACTATACCATTTTTCCTGAAACGGTTCGGAATCAAAAAGGTTATGCTCTTCAGCATGATCGCCTGGGTGTTGCGTTTTGGACTTTTCGCCATCGGAGATCCCGGACCCGGTCTGTGGCTGATCATCCTTTCCTGTATCATCTACGGACTTGCGTTCGATTTTTTCAATATTTCAGGATCACTGTTCGTGGAAACGCAGACCGAACCAGGCATCCGTGCCAGCGCACAGGGGCTTTTTATGATGATGACCAACGGTTTCGGGGCCTTCCTGGGAAGTTGGATCAGCGGATTGGTGATCGACACCTTTTTCAAAGTCAGTGACGATCCCGCAACCATTATGTTTGACTGGCCGGGGATATGGAGCGCATTTGCCGCCTATTCCCTGGTTGTTGCCATCCTTTTTGCCATCCTCTTCCGGCATAAACATAATCCGGCCGACTTCAGTGCCAAAACGCTGCACTAAACCTCTTTGTTAAACCCGCCGAAACCCGCTGAATGAAACAATACCTGGCACTCCTTCAACATGTACTCGATTACGGAGTAAGGAAATCCGACCGGACCGGAACCGGAACCACCAGTGTATTCGGATATCAGATGCGGTTTGAATTGAAAGAGGGATTTCCCTTGCTCACCACCAAGAAACTGCACCTCCGCAGCATTATTCATGAATTGCTATGGTTTATCAAGGGATCTGATAATATTTCCTATCTGCGTGATAATAAAGTTACTATATGGGATGAATGGGCAGGCCCTGATGGGGAACTGGGACCGGTATACGGTTACCAGTGGCGCTCCTGGCCTGCTGAAGAGGGACGGCGTATTGACCAGCTTGGAGAGGTAATCCGCTCGCTCAAAGAAAATCCTGATTCACGGCGGCATATCATCAGTGCCTGGAATGTTGGACAGCTCGACCGCATGGCCCTGCCCCCCTGCCACCTGCTCTTTCAGTTCTATGTCGCCAATGGCGAACTCTCATGCCAGATGTACCAGCGAAGTTGTGATATCTTCCTCGGAGTTCCTTTCAATATCGCCTCTTATGCCTTGCTGATCATGATGATCGCCCAGGTGACAGGATACCGTCCCGGCGCTTTTATCCATACCCTGGGCGACGCACATATCTACCTCAATCACCTCGACCAGGTGAAACTTCAGTTAACAAGGGCACCCTTTCCCCTTCCGGTCATGAAAATCAATCCGGATGTCCGGAATATTGATGATTTTCGGTTTGAAGATTTTGAATTGCAACAATACCGGGCTCACCCGCATATAAAGGGTGAGATCTCGGTTTAAACGAACATTTTATGATTTCAATGATAGTGGCTGTGGCCGAAAATCTGGCCATCGGAAAAAATAATGAGTTGCTCTGGCACATACCTGCCGATCTGAAACGGTTCAAAGCCATCACCACCGGACATACCATCATTATGGGCAGAAATACCTACCTGTCACTGCCAAACCGGCCACTTCCCAACCGCAGAAATATGGTGATCTCCGATATTATCGGCGAAAGCCTTCCGGGTTGCGAACTGGTATATTCTATCGAGGAAGCCCTCGAAAAATGCAGCCATGATGAGGAGTGTTTTGTCATAGGTGGCGCTTCAGTTTACCGACAGTGTCTTCCCTATACCCGAAAACTCTACCTGACCAGGGTACATAAGGAGTTTGATGGTGATGTGTTTTTTCCGAAGATTGATTTCTCCGAGTGGAAGCTACTCTCTGAAGAGACATTTCCGCCCTCGGAACAGCATGATTTCAGCTATTCAAACCTGATACTGGAACGGTTGTAAGTTCCGGAAATCAGGTTTTACGCTTCTCTTTTTTGGCCGCCGGGAAAAGTACATTGTTAAGGATCAACCTGTAACCCGGAGAGTTAGGAAAGAGGTTGAGATCGGTGGGGGGGTCACCGACAAGGTGCCGGTAATCTTCGGGATCATGACCACCAAGGAAAGTCCATGTACCCTTGCCAAAATCGCCGTGGATATACCTGGCTTCATTGAGCGACTTGGTTTCACCGAGGATCACCACATTCGATTTGACATGATCTTTGTTGAAGGCGGTGGTCTGTCCCATAAAACCCTTGAGGATCGTTTGATGGTTCTGGCATAGCATGCTAGGGACGGGATCCCACTTGGCGGAAAATTCAAAGAGTGTAAAAAAGTCATTTTTTTCGTTCACGGCCCTGGGTCTTGTCTCCGTCACATCAATAGTAGATATTTCATACTGGTAAGGGTTGGTCACAAGGAGAAAATTCTCGAAGGCAAAACAATTTCCGAATTCCAGTTTGTTTTGAGCATCAGGATCGGGCGGATCGTGGTCGAACATCACATCGCAGATATCGACATGCTCTGCTGCCAGGGCTACATCGTAACTGTCTGGAGCCGAACACATGGCGAAAAGGTAACCTCCTCCTGAAACGAATTCCCTGATTTTATTGGAAACCGCCAGTTTCATCTGGGAAACTTTGTTGAATCCCAGTTTCCGTGCGGTGGTCTCCTGCAGGTTCACATCCTCCTGGTACCATGGAAAATTACGGTATGCCCCCCAGAATTTTCCGTATTGACCGGTAAAATCTTCATGATGAAGGTGCAACCAGTCATATACCGGTAAAATCCCGGTGATCACCTCTTCATCATAAATCACATCGTAGGGGATCTCAGCGTAAGTAAGCACCAGGGTAACAGCATCGTCCCAGGGAAGTTTATTTTTCGGACTGTATACGGCAATCCTGGGTGCTTTATGGAGTTTGATGGTTTCCATATTTACCTGGGCATCGGATATCTCCAGCAGGATGGCAGCAGCCTGTGCATCGGCGATCAACTGGTTGGTGACACCGCGGATGTTGCACTCCGATTCCAGTGATTTATCATATTGAAACATGAAACTTCCGCCCCGGTAATTCAGTAACCAGCTTACTTCCACCTCCTTTTCCAGCACCCAGTATGCAATTCCATAGGCTTTCAGGTGGTTCTTCTGGCTCTCGTCCATCGGAATGAGTAAAAAAGCAGCCCGGAGCTGAAGAGATCCACCCAGAAAAAGGGCGAAAAAGAATAATAAACGAAATTTAGAAAGGTGTTTCCGCATGATCATCGTTATTCATTTTTGACGGGAGGGTCTTTGTCCTCACTGTACCTTCAAACGATTGATTGGCAGGAATATTATATGATCCTTGCAGCCCCATTTCGGGATCGACAAATTTGGCATATTTCGAAACAAAGCGAAGTTTTACATCGGTGAGGGGGCCGTTACGGTTTTTGGCGATGAGCACTTCAGCAACGCCGGCGGTGGGATCTCCCTGCTCGTCGGTATCGATCTTATAATACTCGGGACGGTAGATAAAGAGTACCATATCGGCATCCTGTTCAATGGAGCCTGATTCACGAAGGTCGGAAAGGATGGGTTTGGCTGCGGCGGCCCGTTTTTCGGAAGCACGGCTAAGCTGGGATAAAGCAATCACCGGGATTTCGAGTTCTTTGGCGAGAATTTTCAGTGACCGGGAAATACTGCTGATCTCCTGCTCGCGGTTTCCTTTGGTATCCTGACTCCCCTGCATCAGTTGCAGGTAGTCGACTACGACAAGCTGGATGTCATGATGGGCTTTGAGTCGCCGGCATTTGGCCCGGAGGTCGAAAATGGAGAGGGCAGCCGTATCGTCAATGAAGATAGGGGCATCAACCAGGGAACCAATGCGGGCATTCAGTTGAGCCCATTCATGGTCTTCCATTGTCCCTTTGCGGAGTTTCTCCTGCGGGATCTCGGTTTCACTCGAGATAAGCCGCGTTACCAACTGAACAGCAGCCATTTCAAGGGAAAAAATGGCTACCGGTTTTTTAAAATCGATGGCCGCGTTGCGCGCCATGGTAAGGGCAAAGGCGGTTTTCCCCATTCCCGGGCGCGAAGCGATGATGATCAGGTCAGATTTCTGCCAGCCGGAAGTGATGCGGTCCAGTTCGGTGAATCCGGAGCCGACCCCGCGGAGCTTCCCTTCCTGGTTCCGGCCGGCGGCAATTTCCCGGATAGCATCCTTGATGATCGACTGCATATCCAGGTACGACTTGCCGATGCTGGTCTCACTTATTGTAAACAGACCGGTTTCAGCCTTGTCGAGCAGATCGAATACATCGGTGGAGTCCTCATAGGCTTCCCGGATGATCTCCGAAGAGACCCGGATAAGTTCCCGCTGGATAAACTTTTGAATGATGATCCTGGCGTGAAATTCGATGTTGGCAGCAGAGGCGATCCGGTTGGTCAGCATCGTGATAAAATAGGCTCCTCCGGCGATTTCCAGTTCCCCCGTTTTCCTCAGTTCTTCGGTCACCGTAAGGATGTCGACAGGCTGGTTATTGCCAAACAGGCGTTTGACAGCGTTAAAAATCACCTGATGGCTCTCTTTGTAAAAAACATCTGCCCTCAGGATCTCGATGACCTCAGCTAACCGGTCGTTTTCCAGCATCATCGCACCAAGTACCGCCTCTTCCAGGTCGAGTGCCTGGGGCGGCAGTTTGCCGTGTTCCGGCATCGCCTCGATAAAGCCGGGCTTTCGAGTACGTCGTTTCAGATTTTTATCTTCCATGGCTCAAAAATAACTTTTATCCCCCTATCAAACCGACGGAGGTAATCTTTTTTATCAACAATCAGAAAGAAAACTTCACGGCGATGTGTACCCATTTATGCCATAAGCCTCCGGAGAATTCCGGGCTTAAAATGAACTGCTCCACCTCCATCCCCAGGCCTTTCCACGAAACGGTAATTCCGGCGCTGCTCCGCAGGACAAACCTGGAAATCTGCGGTTCTGCAATCGTATAAACACTTGATTTATTGAACATGCCACCTTGCAGTGTTGCATTGTAACCAACCAGACGGCCTGCAGATTTTACAAAAAAACTGCATTCAAAAGGACGGAGGCCCTTGCGATACCGTCCCGCCGCCCTGACCGGAAGGGGTGATGTAAACCATGGGTTCAGCCATCCTGCCCTAACATGAATTCCCCCCTGCAAATGGGTGTATAGTGTTCCCAGGCTGCCACCGGCCATGGTCATGACTTCCGCATTTCTTCCCGAATACCACCCCTTTTCCATATCGACCCGGTAATTGGCCACCAGATCGTCTTTGATCTGAAATTCCCATCCCAGGGGTTCATGGTTGGTGGGTACACTGTTGTGAAAGGAACGCTGGACCCATTCACCATAAGAATCGGGACCGATGATACCTAGTGATAACTCACTGTATTGACGGTATTTGCGAGGCAAGTCATTGGTGATCTTGAAGGTGCTCAGGTAGAGATAAGCAGAATAGGGCCGGTCACCAAAAAGGATCCCACCGGTTTTGGTGGTGGATGGAGTATACATATTCTGAACCAGTGACAGCCCGTAATAACTGACAGCGTTTCTGGGATAGGGCAACAGCAAACGGGCGGCAGGATTGGCATGCAGGGCAGGCGTAATCAGATCGATCCTTATTCCGTTGGTATAAAAACGGTCGGTATAGTTGAGAATATCGTTATCGAAGTTTATAAAAAGCCCCGATTCGCGACTGAGTTCGATCATGGTTGGAAATGGATGCTCCGAAGTCGCTCCCTCCAGGTATTTTCTGGTAATCGGTTCATTGTAATCAGGAGTGATGCCGGCTTTCCTGATTGCCTCTATCCTGCTGATCCTGGCACTTACCTCTTCCCGTTTTAACGGCGGGGTTCCGGAATCATCGGGTAGGACCGGGACCCTGCGTTTTTTATTTTGGATCGGCGACCGTTCAATATTTTTCTTTTTTGAACCGGGGTTATCTGTGCGTCCATAGGTTCCGGGAAGGCTGTCGGCCCGATGTTGGCGGTTTATGGATCCGGAGTTTTGTACAGCCGGATGTTTAAGAGGGATGTCCCCTGGTTCGGTGCGTGAACAGCCGAAAAGGGCCAGAAGCAATAATATCAGGGCGAAGCTCCTCATGCAATATCAGGATTGACCGGTGGAGCTGTGGTCACCGGAAAAAGTTTACTCTTCCAGCATAGCCCGGATCAGGCGGGTCATCAGCGGTTCCGCTTCTGCTGCCGCATCGATCACGTGTTCATGTGTGATCTCAACGATCTTGCCCGGAACGCCAAGGTCGCTGATGACCGAAAGCGCAAAACATCTCAGCCCCATGTGCCGGGCGGCGATTACTTCAGGTACGGTGGACATCCCCACCGCGTCGGCTCCGATGGTGCGGATGTAGTGGTATTCGGCAGGAGTTTCATAGGTGGGGCCTGAAACACTGGCATAAACACCTTTTTGTAAAGAAATGTTGAGTTTATCCGCGATCCGGAATGCTTTATCCCGGAATTCCAGGTCATAGGCATGCCCCATATCGGGGAAACGGGTTCCGATTCGCTCGTCATTCACCCCGATCAGCGGGTTATCTTTCATCAGGTTGATATGGTCTTCGATCACCATAATATCGCCGACGGAAAATCCGGGATTTACGCCACCGCTGGCGTTGGAGAGGATCAGCATCCCGATGCCCAGAAATTTCATCACCCTGATGG
>CAYLVY010000054.1:12744-23792 GCA_964387205.1 uncultured Draconibacterium sp. | reverse complement strand
CATTCCTCGATCATACCCGCCAATACATAAGGATACTCCGCTCCGCCCACCCCCCTGACCGGAAACATTTTGGCATAATGGCATCCGATGTGCTCAACACCCCGCAAAGGTTCGCCGGTTTTCTGGCTGACAAGGCGGTATTTGGCTTTTGCTGCGATCTCCTTTCTGAAATGAAAAATGACATCGCTGGCGTGGGAAAGGTTATCGGGTTTCTCAAAAACCCTGCCGGTTGCTTTCAGTAAGTGTTCCCTGACCCGTTCCTCCACTTCGGGAAAATGTTCCCAGGTGTGGAGGATCTCGGTGTAAAGGCCAAAGGAGGTGATGCAGGAAGTGGTGAAATTGCGGTATCCCGATTCCGTCATCAGGGCAAATTGCCTGGATACCATTGTCATGGCGGTTTCGTAAGGAACGACATCGCTGTGGTAGGCAATCCCGGAACAGGTCGTATGGGCGGCATTTTCGTAAACATCCCGGCTAAGAACCTCTTTCATGATCCTGAGAAAGGCTTTCTCGGAGCCCGGGAAGAAATTCTGCCGGACACAGCTCCTGACATAAAAGTAGCGGTCGTCGGCAATAGCTTTTTGATAGGCCGCCCAGATATTTCTTTTTCCTTCAATCTTCATGGTTCGGAGTGTGATGTTTGCCGATGAAAGTGTAAACGTGCCGGAAATATTCGCAATCGGTGGTTTCATTGAATGACATGCCCATCTCGGCAGCCTTTTCTTCAGAAGATGATTCGATCTTCCTGAATCGCTCCGTTCCTCCGGTTTCATCAAATATCCGTTTGATCTCGTCAAGGTCCTCTTGCGGAATATTCCTGAGAATGCCCGGGCCAGTCTTCTGATAGTTAGCGCCCAGCCGTTCCATCACCTCGGGCAGATGCTCATGTTCCCACTCCCAAACCGGCCCTTGCTCCGGATGCCGGTCGGGTAAAATTTCAGAGGGATACAGACAGTATCCATATTTCAATATCCAATCGCCTACCGTACGTTTGACCGCGAGCTGCTGCCTGCCTTTTTCCGAGCAGGTGAAATATCCCAACTCCTGGGAAACCGATCGTAACACCGTGATCAGCATCCCGGGTGCATTTCCGCGCGGACACCGGGTGACGCAGGACATGCATTCGCCACAGTACCAGATCGTATCGCTTTTCAGCAATGCTTCGATCTGTGCATTGTCCCTTGATTGCAATGTGTCGACAATCTTACGGGGCTGATAATCATAAAACTCCGCAGCGGGACAGATGGCCGTGCAGGTACCGCAGTTCAGGCAGGCTTTCAGCCCTTCGGTGAAGCGCACATCGCGCGCCAGCAAGGAGTAAAGATCACCATTTTCCTTTGAAGACATATTCAAGAATATTTGAACCCATTTGCAATGCTTTCAATCGTGTTTCTTCCGAATTGCCATGTACCGACTGATCTTCCCAACCATCGCCCAAATCACACTCATACGTGTAAAACAGGATCAGCCTTCCTTCGTAAATCAGCCCAAAACCCTGTGGCGGCTTATTGTCATGCTGATGAATTTTAGGCAGGCCGTTTGGAAACTTATGCTTCTGGTGGTAGATGGGATGGTCGAAGGAAAGCTCTACCAGGTCAAGTTCAGGGAAGAGCCGTTTCAGTTGTGGCCGGATAAACTTATCCATTCCGTAATTATCGTCGATATGTAAAAAGCCGCCGGCGATCAGGTAGGTTCTCAGGTTGCTGACCTCCTGATCGGAAAATATCACATTGCCATGGCCGGTCATGTGCAGGAAAGGATAATTGAATATCTCCGCACTTCCCGCGTCCACGGTGGCAATGTCTTCACTGATATTGGTCATCAGGGTCCGGTTGGTGAATTTTACAAGATTCGGCAAGGAGGTAGGATTGGCGTACCAGTCGCCTCCGCCGGAATATTTCAGCAAACCGATCCTGAAGGAGGGTGGTCCGGAAGCGCATGTTTCGGGCTGAACCCCGATCAACAGGGTCAGGAGAACAGTGAGGGTGATATATTTTAAGTCGGATTTCATCGGTATTCGTTGTCGGTTCATGTTTCTGCCTTATACTCCTTCATGGATCAACCTCACCCCGCAACATACCAGGACACCGGCAGTTTCTGTCCGAAGGCGGGAGTTTCCAAGGCTTACCGGAATAAACCCATTTTCAGCGGCTGCGGAGACCTCACCGGGGGTGAAATCCCCCTCGGGCCCGATGGCCACCATGATGGCGTTATCCGGTTTCAGCATCCGGAACAGGCCCGTTTCCCGGCCACTTTCACACCAGGCGATGAATCGCTGTCCTGGATGACTCTGTCGGACAAAGGTACGGAATTCAACCGGTTCATTCAGTTTTGGCAACCGGCACCTTAGTGATTGCTTCATGGCAGCAATCATTACTTTTTCGAACCGGGGGATTCTCAGTGTGGTTCGCTCTGAACGGTCACACAGCAAAGGAGTGATTTCGTCCACGCCAATTTCAGTAGCTTTTTCCAGAAACCATCCGAAGCGGTCAGGGTTTTTCGGAGGGGCAACAGCAAGATGCAGCGGGGCTGTTCCTGATCGATGATATTCCTGCCTGATTACCTCCACCTCACAACGATCGGGCTGGGCTGAGACCAATAAACCTGTAAACATGGTACCTTTCCCATCGGTCAACTGCACATGATCCCCCTCCCGGTAACGCAATACCCTGACACAATGCCTGGATTCCTCTCTGTCGAATACGATCTGACTTCCTTGGATATCGGGTATGTAAAACAGTTGCATCGCCTGGCACTTTTGCAGAAACTATAATCTGTCAGTGGCTGATGATAATTTTTCTGATCATCCGGAACGAAGGATTTTCAGCTTTGAGGAAATATATGCCTGCAGGAAAAGTATCGCACCCCAGTACAACGGGATGGTTATCCGGTGGAATTATTCCCTGCGTAACTGTAATGCCTTGAATATTAGTAATTTTCCAATATCCCTGTCTCCATTCGCGGAAACTGAGTTTTATCTGTTCTCCTGCGGGATTGGGTGTGATCATGGTCATTGGCTGGCCAACAGGTCGTTCAATCCCGGTACAATTATCCCAGGTAATATGTATGGTATCACTTCCTCCGCAACCGTTGGCAGCGGTAACCAGAACCCAGAAAGCAACTGTTCCATAACCTGTTCCGGTTGAATCCACGGTGATGGAAGGGGTGGTCTGGCCTGTAGACCACAGATAAGATGCGCCGGAATTACCGGCGTCCAGTGTGACCTGATCATAGTCGCAAACCACAGTGTCTTGACCAAGGAATACTTCCGGAGCACTGATCACCTGGATAAAGTCCTCCTTCGTCGTGGTCACGCCCGAGGTGCCATTGGATATGGTGAGGCTTACGGGATAGGCGCCGGGTTGGTCGTACCGGATTCCTGTGGGATGCTGCATTGCAGAGGAAGAGGGTGTCCCTCCCGGGAAAGACCAACTCCAGGAAACGGGGTTACCACCGGACACATCGGTGAAATTGACTTCTGTCCCGGAACAGGGGGATGTGTTGCTGGCGGAAAATGATGCCTTTAACGGGCCTGTCAGCATGGAAATGGCATCAAGGTTATAACCTGCGCCAATTCCCGAGGAGGATCCGTTACCATTGTCTTTGAGATAGAGATACTTTACTTTCGGCAGTGAAACAGGGAGGTCGAAACTGGTGGATCCCGTCCCGGTACCGATTGTGGTGAAAGGCCCATCCATCAGCAGGCTGCCCGAAACGGTGAAGCTTTTGTTGGTTGTGCCCGACTGGAATACACGAAAATCTTCCCCGGTGCCATTGTAAAGGGTATCTCCCATATCAAGGATGATCCATCCGTTCTTGCCAACGGCATATGGAATTCCGTCGGGTTTGCCTACGCATCCGGGGGTATTTCCTTCATCTCCGGGATTATTATTGGGGATCCTGCAGCTGATAACTTTAGTGGCGTACCATCCTGTGTCGGGTACCATCTGGAAGTTAGCGGTGGCTGTGCCTTGCGACGGGACCACAACCCCGGGCAAAGTTTTCTGCTGATATCCGTTGGCGGTTACGGTCACCGAAATAGTGCCAGGGGCCAGAAATTTATGGTAATCTCCGACGACAGGATCGGTATAAACGGGAAAAAAATTGTTGATCCAAATGGTGGCCTGCAGGGGGGAACCGGTCAGGGAATCGGTGACCATACCGGAAATTCCCCATCCGCATTGGCGGATGATCTCCAGCATGGCCGGTTTATTGACATTATAAAAATACTGGATCTGGGAAGATGGGGGTTGTTTATCGGTGGAGATCTCGATGGACCAACCGACGTTGCCCAGGCTTCCATATTGAAAATCCTTGGTACTCCCGTTGATCGGGTACATGATATTGTATCCCTGTCCATAGACCAGTCCGCCGGCGTAACCGGATGTACTGCTGTATGAGGCAGCGAGGAGCTGGATGTGTTCGTAATCCCTGGGGGCCTGGGGACGATAACTCCATGGGCAGGAGATGATCTCAATTCCGCTGTGAAAATTGGTATAACTGGTGAAATTGTGTTCGAGCAACCCGTTGCGCAGCGCCCGGGTCTCCGGCTGGGAGACAGCCGATGGGCTGAAACCTTCTCCATCCCACATGTATCCATTGTCGCGGTTACAATCTACTCCATTCTGGTTATAACGCGACATCGAAACCCGTCCGTCGGGATTGACCATCAGGAACAGGTATATCTCACGGGAATCGATCAGCTCAGTGATGGTGACATCGGAGCCGTAGCTTTTACACAATTCACGGGCAAACATGATCAGGTTCTGCGATCCACCTACCTCATCCCCGTGGATTCCCCCATCGAACATGATCTCAGGTTCTCCCTCGTTGATACCCGCATTATCGCTGATCTTCAGCACTGCTAACTGGCGGCCTGCCACAGAATTACCCCATACTTCCTTTTTGCAGATCGAAGGAAAATGGGTCGCCAGGCTGTCGGCAATCGAGATGATCTGTTCATAAGAATAATATCCCGGCGGGACGAGCGGATTGTCCCAGAAATTAAAATAATGCCGGTTAAGGTCAGGGATCACTATTGCGGCGGTCAGACCGGTCTGCAACAGGAGTGAATACTCATCAGGGGTGACATAAGCCCTTGCGAAAGAACCATCGCTGGCGGCCATCTCAATGTTTCCGGTGATTTTCCGGAGCCTGAGGTGGTCGTCAGGATGGGCAATCCTGATCTTCACTTCCATCTCGCCGGGGCGCCAACCCTGAGAAAAACCGAACCATGGCAGGAATAGCCATATTCCTGCGATCAGCCATCTTTTAAACATACTTCCTTTATTCGATGATCAGTTTCTCCGTCAACACCCCGTTGCTTCCCGAATATTTCACAAGGTACAATCCTTTCCGGAGTTGCGGAAGTGTGATGCGTTGCTGACAATCATGTTGGCCGGCGTCCATGCCGCGTTTCATGATGGTCTTTCCGGTTATATCGATGATGGTGATAGTGTAATCGCTGCTGCAGCCTTCCACTTTCACGTCAAAGGTTCCGCCGGATGGATTGGGTGTGATGCCCATCCTGGGATGGATGGTCCGGATCTCCTCAACTGAAACCGGTCCACTGATGCTGATATTATTCAGGAACAGATTGTTGCCATAATAATTGTAGGATTCAAACATCACTTTGAAATTCGCTGCACCGGCATAGGGGCTGAGATCGATGGTATAACATCCGACGCCGTAACTTCCTCCGCACCAGTCCTCGGACGACTGGGGGATAAATGCATTATTGGTGGGCGGATGGGTGACGAAAACATTCGGCGTACCATTGGGCCCCATTCCCCAGATCCTTTTCCATGTTTGTCCGCAATTGATGGAAACATAAATGATCAGAGAGTCTTTTCTGACCCTTTGTTCATAAGCGTGACGGAAGGAGAGGCTGGCCGTGGAATATCCGGTCAGGTCGATTACCGGACTGATCAACTGATCGCGCCGGGCGACAGCATTATAATTGAAGAAGTTCATCCACACCGACTTGGTACCATCCAGCGCTCCGGCAACGGTGATAGTATCCCATGTGATAAGCTGGTCGGGATTCTTTACTTCCCAGTGATGGGTGCCCATTCCTTCGGAGAAGTCCTCCACAAAGGGTAGGTTATATCCACCCTGACGGATGAAATTGGTCTTCACGACCGTAGAGGGGCCGACACCATTTATTGCAGTAAGTTTAACCTCATATTCGCCCGGTACGGTAAATTTCACAACGGGGTTTTGACTTGCGGCACTTGTTCCTTCCATGAACTGGGCGTTTGCGGGACTGAACTCCCAGTTCCATGTGATGGGGCAGCCGGTGGACTCATCGGTGAACCTTACGACGTCATTATTGCAAACCACTGCCTTGTCGGCCGAAAACGCTGCACCGGGCATAATAGTATTGCTGACATTGATATAAGCGCTTTTCGTGATGGAATCAACGCCGAATTCGTTCCAGACCTTAAGCTTCACTTCATATGATCCGGGAGCGGGATAGGTAATATCGACAGGATCTTTCAGTGTGGAAGAGGAGGGGGTGGCGCCCGCGAAAGTCCACAGGAACGAGGTAGGAATACCGGTGGATAGATCGGTAAAAGCGATGGGACAACCGACAGGGATCGTGGTGTTGGCGGTGGTGAAATCGGCCTGTGGTGAGGCGTGGTACATATCGCTTCCCCAAAGACCCCGTCCGTAAGTGGATGCCCTGATCACATCTGCGGAGATGGAATCATTGTCGTAATAGATGTCCAGCTCAGTGATCCTGCCGTTGGCCGGAAGTCCGTTGCTGAAATGGATCCAGTTGGTCATACCGGCATCCTTGTAATAAACTCCGGCATCAGAACCAACATAAAGGCCTTCCTGAGCGTTTTTATAATAGATAATGGCATTCAGGTTGATGGAAGGAAGGTTTCCGGTAATATTGGTCCAGGATTGTCCTTTGTTGGTGGATTTATAGACGTTTTTATTCAGGGTGATGTAGACGATGTTTTCATCGGTCGGATGGGTGGTGATGTCGCTGCATGTACCTGAAACAGGCAGATTGGAGGAGATATTGGTCCATTCCGGGTTGGAGGAAAGGCAGTTGTCGCTCCTGAAAAATTTGCTGTCACCCCTTGAAGCATACAGGATATTCGGATTGGCGGTGGACTGTTCAAGGTCTGCCATTTCGGCTGAGTTGGATCCTGCGAGGCTGTTCGATATTTTGGTCCAATAGACCGGGTTGTTGATCACGTTGGTGGATCTCCAGATGTTTTTATATCCTACGAACATCCCTTTATGATCTGCTTTATTCAGGATGAACGGGGTGACCCAGGCGCCGCCCTCGGTTATGCCGTTAGTTCCTTCTCCGGCGATTTTTACCTCGCCTGAGTTGTTGATTTTCCGGAAAATATCACCATAGTATATCGTATGATAGGTATAGGCTGCATTTTCATAATCAACAGCGCACTCCATGCCGTCGCCACCACCGGTGGCATACCACCCGTCCGCATTATGTGTATAGGTTCCGTTATCCTGAAAACCGTTGATAACCTTATCTTTAACGGTCTGCGACTGGCCGATCTTATAAATCTGGCCGATCGTCATACCTTCGGTACGGTCGGTCCAGGTAGTTCCGCCATTGGTAGTGAAATAGATACCGCCGTCATTTCCGGCATAGAGGGTATTATTGATGGGGTTATATCCGAGCCAGTGGCAATCGGCATGCACTGCGGGTACGTTGCAACCGCCGTACCAATGCGAGTTGATTGCCCAGGATGTTCCTCCGTCGGATGATTTCCAGACATTTACCCCTCCGGCGAAGATGATCTCGGGGTTGACCGGATCGGCGGTAAGGGCCAGGTCGTACCAGGCCTGTCCTCCGGATCCGCTGCCATCACATGACCAGTCCATGATATTGGGACCGGTGGAACGGGTGGAAAAGGTCAGCCCGCTGTCGGTAGAACGGTACAACCCTTTGAATCCGCTGCTGCCGTCCGATTGCATGAAATACACATAATCGGGATTGGCCGGCGTGACGGCAATCACCCCGCGCTGGCCGCCTGTCAGCCCTGCCGAGATTTGTACAAAGCTGCTGCCATTATTGGAAGACCGGTAGAAATCGGCCCCGGATGCAGCATACACGATATCGGGGTTACCCGGTTTAAAGCAGATGTCTTTGAAATTGCCTGACTTCACATTTTGCCAGTTGGCCCCACTGTTCGTTGTTTTGTAGACCCCACCGCTGGTAGCGGCCAGGAAGATGGCAGCGTTGACCGGATGCTGGATGATTTTTCCCACGGTTTTATTATCCATTCCTGTTTTGGACGGGGCCCAGGAGATTCCCCCGTCGAGGCTTTTAAATATGCCCATTCCCGGGGCATCCCCGGCATCACGGTCGCCGGTGCCCATCAATACTACCTGGGGATTGGAATGGTCCACCACGATGGCCGAGATACCCAGGGTAGGCATGGTATCGGTATGGGAGACCCAACTAAGTCCGGCATCATTCGAGATCCACAATCCACCCGAAGGGGCTCCCGCAAAAAGCGTATTGGGATCGGTGGGGTGGAAAGCAATGACGTTAAGGCGTCCCAGACCGAGGTAACCGGCAGGCCCGGGATTAGGGATCAGGGAAGGTCCCAGGTTGACCCAGTTGCCGGCTGCAGAACGGGAACCATTGACAAAGTGTTCGAATTCCCTGAAAGTGGCGTCCGGGGCAGGCCTGCTGCCGTCGGGATTGACCCTGCCCGCCATCATGTATTCCCAGCGTTTAAATACTTTCCAACCGCATCCTTTGGTAATGGGCCTGTCTTGCCAGTAAAGCCTGAATGCTCTTTGTGTCTGAAAGAAGTTGGCGTCCGGGTCCTGCATCATTTCGATCCAGTACGGATAGGTGGCGGTATCGCCGGCAGCGCTGTTCGGGTTCGGCTGAGCAGAAACACCGAAGGAGAGCGACGCTGCGAACAAGATAATGAATAAATATGGTTTCATGGTGCGGGCTTGGTTTTTGCCCTCCAAAGATACGAAAAAACCTCCTTTGGGGGAGGTTCAGGACAATATTCAGGGGCCAAATGCCAATTTCCTGTGAAAAAAATCACATGTAAAACCGGTGATATGATCATCGGCCGGGTTTGACCAGTTCCCTATGGACATGGTCGCTGCGATCCTGATCATTGTCATATCTCGTTTTTAACAGGTTTGGGAAAAAGATCATCTTCATGATCAGGAAAAAAATGATCAGTTTGATAATTATGATCGCCCATAATTTACGGCCTACCGTCATGGAACGGAAACCTTCGTAGTAAAACAACCAGATCTTTCTGAAAAGGCCTGTCACCAGCTACCTCCTGCTCCGCCGCCACCGAAACTGCCGCCTCCGAACCCTCCGAATCCGCCGCCGCCGCCGCCACCACCAAAGCCGCTTCCTCCGGAGAAGTTATTCCAGGAGCCGCTGTGACCGCGTCCCATGCTGCCCAACAGCATCATGGCGGTCCAGAAAGGGAGGTTTTTGCCTATGGACATCTCCCGGCCACGTCCCGACCGGAGAAGAAAAACCATCCCGACAAGAATGACCAGCGGGATAAGAAGGGCAAACGGACTGGTTTTCTTATCATGCTTCTGCTGGTATTGTTCGGCGGTATACTCCCCTTTTGCCAGGTTGATCATGGTATTAACAGCTTTATCGATGCCTTCATAATAGTTTCCTTCACGGAAACTCGGCAGCATCTCGATATCAATGATCCTTTTGGCCAGTGCGTCGGGTATGGCGCCTTCAAGGCCATATCCGGTCTGAATGCTTACCTCTCCTTTTTCTTCGGGATATTTGGGTTTAACCAGTATGATGGCGCCATTGTTTTTGCCTTTCTGCCCGACACCCCACTGTTCTCCGATCTGAGTGGCGAAATCGTTCTTATCATAGCCTTGGAGTGACCTGACGATTACGACTGTGATCTGGGTGGAGGTGGAATCGTTAAAGGCAACCAGTTTGGCTTCCAAGGACTGGTTTTGCTCCGGGGTAAGCAGTCCGGCAAAATCATTGACCAGTCGCGGTGGATCAGGCCTTGACGGAATATCCTGCGCATGAACCGGCAGTAATGCCGTCGATAAAGAGGCAATCAGTAAGAAAAGAAAGTTGCGCAGCGACACTTTTGCGGGTTTTGGTTTTTAATGATCAGTTCTCCTGACCGAATGAAATTTCATCCGGTAATTCATTGACATCTCCTCTTTTATAAGGAAAATGTTTTTTTAATTGCATCCCGGCACGCTGAATTGCCTCTGTCAGTCCTTTGACAAAATCACCCTCCCGGAAATAACTGAGCATGATTAATTTGATATCGTCCCAGAAATTCTCCGGAACTACCTTGTTGATCCCGGCATCGCCAACAATGGCGAAACGCCGGTTTTTAACAGCAAGATAGATCAGAACGCCATTGCGCTGCTCAGTTTGGTGCATTCCCAGTTTGTTGAAGAGATAGGCTGTCCTGTCCATCACATCCCCTTTGAAACTGTTCTCAATATGCACCCTGATTTCACCGGAGGTATCCAGTTCTGCATTCATGATGGCAACCCGTATAGCCTCCTGATCAAGGGGGGAAAAGAAATCCCTGGCCGATGTGTTCATGTTGTCTGTCGGTTAGCGGGATCAGAATTTTACTTCAGGCGCTTTCTCCGCACCTTCGGCTGATTTGAAATATGCCTTTTGCTCAAATCCCAACATGCCGGCAAAAATTACATTGGGAAACTTGCGCACGTATGTGTTGAAAGCCTGTGCCGTTTCATTGAATTTTTTCCGCTCCACGGTGATCCGGTTTTCAGTACCCTCCAGTTGCGCCTGAAGTTCGCTGAAATTCTGCGTGGCTTTCAGTTCAGGATATCTCTCAACGACAACCATCAGTCTGCCCAGGGCTGCACTGACACCATTCTGGGCCTCCTGGAAGCGCTGGATCGACCCTTCATCCAGGTTTTTCGGATTGATCTGAACGCTGGTCGCCTTTGCACGCGCTTCGATCACATCGGTGAGGGTCTGCTTCTCGAAATCGGCAACCCCTTTGACAGTATTGACCAGGTTGGGTATCAGGTCACGCCTG
>CAYLVY010000054.1:11245-12734 GCA_964387205.1 uncultured Draconibacterium sp. | reverse complement strand
CTTCGCTGATATACATTTTCTACATTGGCCCATTGAGAGTTGACTCCTTCCTCCTTCGTGACGAGGTTATTGTTGATGCCCACCGCCCAGGCTACCAGAAGAAGGATAACGCCTATGATAACGATCAGTATGATCCATCCTTTGCTAAGTTTCATTGTTGTATGGTTTTAAAATTTATTGCGAAATTACTAATAATGATGCTGAGACGCCGATATTTTTTCCGGTTACACCTGTTCGGTGCTTCTTTTAATAAAATCGGCCAGGTCTTTCCCTTTGAGCATGTTTTGAGATAGCAGGGCAAGGTCAAAAAGATGACGGATCATCGAAGCCTGCTTTTCCGCATCGGTTTCAATCAGGATCCTGCCGATTACGGGGTTGTTGGAATTCACCATCAGGCTGTAATTCTCCGGCATCTCTCCCATAAATCCATATCCGCCTCCAAGCGCCGACATCTCCTTCATCCTGCGCATGAATTCATTCTGCGTAATCATCAAAGGGGCTTCCTTCTCGCTCATACTTTCAAACGAGATGGTGAACTTTTTTCCGTCAATATGTTTTTCCATCATCTCTTTCAGCGCATTCTGCTGATCCTCGTTAAGTTTTGACGGTGGGGCATCCTCTTTGCGGATGAGTTTATCCACAGTATCAGCATCTACGCGGGTAAACCTTGTCTTCTCAAACTTCTGCTCGAGGGCATTGATGAAATGCGGATCCAGTATGCCGTCCATCATGAGTACATCATACCCGCGCTCCCTGACCGATTCAATATAACTGTACTGCTCATGCTTATCAGATGCATACAGATAGATCAACTGGCCATCCTTGTCTTTCTGGGCAGAAGAAACATGTTTTTCATACTCTTCAAAGGTGAAATATTTTCCTTCGGAATTCTTCAGCAGGGCAAATTTTTTAGCACGGTCATAAAATTCAGGCTGTGAGATAATACCATACTGTATAAATACCCTGATGTCGTCCCATTTTGCCTCAAAATCCGGCCGGCTATCCTTAAAAAGCGATTCGAGTTTGTCGGCCACTTTTTTGGTAATATGGTTGGATATCTTTTTAACATTCGGATCACTTTGCAGATAACTTCTCGACACATTCAGCGGGATATCCGGCGAATCAAGCACCCCGTGCAACAGTGTCAGAAAGTCAGGTACGATCCCTTCTACCGAATCGGTGACAAAAACCTGGTTGCAGTAAAGCTGGATCTTATCTTTCTGCACTTCGAGATTCTTCTTCACCTTGGGGAAATATAGAATACCGGTCAGGTTGAAAGGGTAATCCACGTTCAGGTGGATCCAGAACAGAGGTTCCTCAAAAGCGAAGGGGTATAATTCGCGGTAAAAGGCCTTATAATCTTCTTCTTTCAGGTCAACCGGCTTCTTTTTCCACAGGGGATCGGTGTTGTTGATGATCCGGGGCTTTTCGACCTCAACGGTCTTGTCGTGACCGTGTTCATCTTTTTCGCCTTCCACTTTTTCCCATG